>NZ_JBPQTK010000001.1:0-153515 GCF_051386315.1 Micromonospora sp. URMC 107 | reverse complement strand
TCCCCGCGTCGCGCGACGCGGGGAGGCGGACGGGCTTCAGACGGCGAACGTCGACCCGGGCGGAGCGCGGTCGGCCGACCACGCGGGCACGCAACCGGGGACGGCCCGCCGCGCGCGCCGGAACACGATGCACAGCCCGACGGAGCGGGCCGCGGAGAGCACCATGACCAGCACGGTCAGCATCAGCAGCGCCGGCAGCGAGACCCGCTTGCCGACGCGGCGGAGGCCGTGCCGATCCTGCATGCCGACACCATAGCCGGGCGGCCCGCCGATCGACCACGCCGTCACCGGCGGGTGGCCGTGCGCCGGATGCGGGGTTGGGTGTCCGGCGTGCAGGGGTCGTACGCGATCGGCCTGATGCTGCTCTCCGACGTGGCGCTGGCCGCGGCGGTGTTCACGGCGGTGACGATGGGCGGCCTGGCCAGGCGCGCGGCCTGAGGGCCGGACGGCCAGGGCCGACAACGCCCTGACGCGTTACGGAAGCGCCCCGAAAAATACCGCCGACGGGCACTCGCACCGATCGCACAAGGATCGGCACGAGCGCCCGCCGCACTTCCTCAACCTCCGCTGACCTGCCATGCGATGCATGCACCCCGGATCGCCCCCCTCACCGGCTATCGATACTTTTCCGGAAATTCTTGCTCGCCCACTCGTCACGCTGCCATACTCCACATCCATCGGGGTCGATGACAGCGGCTCGCAGTCGTTTCGGCGCAGCCCGCCGAGCGGCCCCGGTCCCGCACACCCCCCACCACACCGGTCCGCCCCGACGGCGCGGACCGCCCCCCGAAGGAGCGAAGATGATCGAGAGGTGCCACCGGGACACCCGGCCGAGATCGCGCTCGCGCGTACGCGCGGCCCTCGCCGTCGCGGCAGTGGGACTGCTCGCCGCGACCGGCGTCACGGTCCTGCCCGGCGCGGCGAGCGCCGGCACCACGTTGGGCGCGTCGGCGGCGGAGCGCGGCCGCTACTTCGGCACCGCCGTCGCCGCCAACAAGCTCAGCGACAACACCTACGTCACGATCCTCAACCGCGAGTTCAACTCGGTGACGCCCGAGAACGAGATGAAGATCGACGCCACCGAGCCGCAGCAGGGGCAGTTCACCTTCGCCAACGCCGACCGGATCGTCAGCCACGCCCGCAGCCGGGGCATGAGCGTGCGGGGCCACACCCTGGCCTGGCACTCGCAGCAGCCCGGCTGGATGCAGAACATGAGCGGCAGCGCGCTGCGCCAGGCGATGCTCCACCACGTCACCCAGGTGGCCACCCACTTCCGCGGTCAGGTGGTGGCCTGGGACGTGGTGAACGAGGCGTTCGCCGACGGCGGCAGCGGCGCCCGGCGTGACTCGAACCTCCAGCGCACCGGCAACGACTGGATCGAGGCGGCGTTCCGGGCCGCCCGGGCCGCCGACCCCGGCGCCAAGCTCTGCTACAACGACTACAACACCGACGACTGGAGCCACGCCAAGACCCAGGCCGTCTACGCCATGGTCCGCGACTTCAAGCAGCGTGGCGTGCCGATCGACTGCGTGGGCTTCCAGTCGCACTTCAACAGCGGCTCGCCCTACCCGGGCAACTACCGCACCACCCTGTCCAGCTTCGCGGCGCTCGGCGTCGACGTGCAGATCACCGAGCTGGACATCGCCGGGGCCTCGGCCACCACGTACCGCAACGTGGTCAACGACTGCCTCGCGGTCGCCCGGTGCACCGGCATCACCGTCTGGGGGATCCGGGACAGCGACTCCTGGCGGGCCTCCGACACACCGCTGCTGTTCGACAACGGCGGCAACCGCAAGCCCGCGTACGACGCGGTCCTCGCCGCCCTCAACAACGGCACTCCCCCGCCGACCACGCCGCCGCCGACGACCGGCCCGACCACCCCGCCGCCGGGCGGAAGCTGCACCGCCACCCTGCGCGACGGCACCCGGTGGGGCGACCGGTTCAACAGCGAGGTCACCGTCAGCGGCGCCACCAACTGGACCGTGGTCGTCGAGGTGACTCCCCCGCAGAAGGTCTCCGCCACCTGGAACGGCACCCCGAGCTGGGACGGCAGCGGGAACGTCATGACCATGCGGTCCAACGGCAGCGGCAACGTCTTCGGGTTCACCACGATGGCCAACGGCACCTGGACGCGCCCGCTGGTGCGCTCCTGCACCGCCTCCTGAGCGTCGGGTGACCGGACGGCCCCGGGGCGGCGCCCACCGCGCCGACCCGGGGCCGTCGCGCCGGCCCCCGCAGGCTCGCCGGCAGGGCGCCGTCGCGCGCTCCTGCGCGCGGCGCTGGCGCGGGCCACATATGCCTGACTAAGGTCAGGCATCATGAACGCGGAGCTCATCGCCGCCGTGCGGCGGTTCAACCGGACGGTGACCCAACGGGTGGGGGCACTCGACGACGAGTACATGGCGCGGGCCCGCCCCCTCGCGCAGGCCCGCCTGCTGTGGGAGATCGGCCCCGGCGGTGCCGAGGTCGCGGCACTACGGTCCCGGCTCGGGCTGGACTCGGGCCACCTCAGCCGCCTCCTGCGCGCCCTGGAGGGCGACGGGCTCGTCACCGTCGGGCCCTCCGACCAGGTCGGCGGGGACGGGCGGGTCCGGGTCGCCACGCTCACCGACGCCGGCCGCGCCGAGTGGACCGAGCTCGACGAGCGCTCCGACGAGTTCGCCCGGTCGATCCTCGCGCCGCTGACCGGGCGACGCCGCGAGCGGCTCGTCGCGGCGATGGCCGAGGTGGAGCGGCTGCTCGTCGCGTCGATGGTGCTCATCGAGCCCTGCCCGCTGGGCGACCCGCGGGCCCGCGCGTGCGTGCGGGCCTATGCCCGGGAGGTGGCGCGGCGCTTCGACGGCGGGTTCGACCCGGGCCGCAGCAACCCGGTCCACGACGAGGAACTCGTCCCCCCGGCCGGCGTGTTCCTGCTCGCCACCCTCAACGGCGAGCCGGTCGGCTGCGGCGCGGTCAAGCTGCACCGGGACGCGCCCGCCGAGATCAAGCGGGTCTGGGTGGCGGACTCCGTACGCGGGCTCGGGATCGGGCGGCGGATGCTGACCGAGCTGGAACGGCACGCGGCCGAGCGGGGCTGGACGACCGTCCGGCTCGACACCAACCGCGCCCTCACCGAGGCGATCGCGATGTACCGCGCCTGCGGCTACCGCGAGATCGAGGCGTACAACGCGGAGCCCTACGCCCACCACTGGTTCGAGAAGCGCCTGACGCCGTGACCCGGGCGGCCGGCCGAACCTCGGTCGCGCCTCGCGCGCCGGGGGCGGTGGCGGCCCGCAGCGATCCGGTGGGCGTCGAAGCCGACGGTCGGTCGGGCCCCGGTTGCTAGTGTCGCGCGATGCGGTGGACCGTGGCCCGACGGAGCCTCGCCGTGCTGGCCGGGTGGTACGCGTTCGCCGTGCTCGCACCGGTCGCCGCGGCGACCTGGATCCTCGGTCCGGAGTTCCTGGGCCTGGGCCCGGAATCCCCCGGCCCCGCGAGGCTGTGCGCGGAGAAGACGCTGGCGTGTCATGACGGCCCGGGCGTAGGGGACCTGCTTCGGCTCAGCGCGCCGCCGCTCGTGGGCAGCCTGGTCGTCTCGCTGCTGGTGCACCGGTTCCTCGTCGGCCGGATCGCGTCGGCGACGGCCACGGGCACACTGGCGGCGTTCAGCGGCTGGCTCGGCTGCGCGCTGCTGGCCTGCGGCCTCCTGTACCGCTGACTCGGATACGACGGGCCCGACCGCCGCGCCCGGGAACATCCATGGTGGACCGCGGGGACGCGGATGTCGCGCGGGCCGGAGACGTCGGACGGCTCGCACCCGCCGCCGTCGCCGGGCGTCCGCCCGCGGACAAATCGTCGCCTGCGACGGGTCGTGCCCAGACGGTTGATCGCGTACCGTCGAGCCGTCCTCAACAAGAACGCCACGCCCACCGGCGCGCGACGGGAAGGAAGAAGACGGCTTGAGGGTATGCCCTGCTCACAGCCCTTCCGAGCCGGCCACCGGCCTCTGCACAGCCGATCTCGCGTCGACGGTCGTGGGATCGACTCCGATGAGGACCCGGTCCGGGTGGAACCCCCGGTGTCGCGCATGCTCCCCCACCTCGTCACCCCGGCCGTAGCGCGCCGCTCGGGGCGGGCGGCCCGGGTGTCGGCCGAGCGGACGCGACACGACCAGCAGCGCGGGGAAACACATGGATGAGATCGACCTGGACGGCTTCACGCACTCCCACGTGCCACTCATGTACGACCGGGACGGGCTTCACTGTTTCTGGGTGCCCCGGGCGCTCGCCGCGTCCCGGTGGGGCCGGGAGCGACACGACGCCTTCTACGTGCACTTCCAACTCTGGGTCCACTACGACCACCGGTGGGACCGCTACGACGTCGGTGACCGCTGGCGGGGCGCCGACAGCGCCACAGGCTGGGACACCGGCATGGGGGCCGAGGTGGACGGCGGCTCGTCCGGCTGCTCGACGGTCGGTATGAGACGGGTACCGGTCAACGGAATCGCTCCTTCGTTCGCGCCTCGGAGGTGGTCACCCGCGTGGGGTCCACCGCTCCGCCGAGGCCATCGACCTCGATGCCTGTCGATCGGGGAGCGCGCGTCGACACTGGTGGGCGGCCGTGGGATGCACCCTCGCCACTGGTGATCGCCTGGGCGGACACCCGCCGCAGCATACGTGACGACCGCAGGACCCGCCGGGCGTCACGTACCACTGTGGCCGGTGGGTGCTCGCACGGCGGGCCGACGGCCGCGCCCGGCGTCGACTCTCTCGGAACGCATGCGGCGCCCGGGGAGGGCTGCCGGAGCCGAGCGATGGCGGGGTGTCAGGCACAATTCCCCGGTGGTGTCCGACTTCGGTATCGTTGGCTACCGGCCGAGTTGGCTCAGCGGGATCGACGCGATCGCCCACCGCCAAGGCCGCCGGCTGCGGGGCCTCGTCGGCCGCCGGTTGACCCGCACCTGGGTGGTGTGGGACGACGATGACGACGAGTGGTTCGCCGACTGCCCGGTGGTGCTCGACTTCGCCGGGGAGCGCGTGGAGGTCAACCACCAGAAGTTCGACGAGCTGTCGATCACCTGGAATACGGTGGACGTGGCCCGGGCGCCGGCGTGGCCGACGTCGGACGACTTCCGCCTGCGGTGGCGCGACGACGTTCCCGCCGTGTTGGCGGCCCGGCGCGGGCAGCGGGTCGAGGCGGTGGAGCTTCTCGAATGGGCCGGCGGCGACCTGGCTGACGGCGCCGTGACCGTGGCCCTGCGGTTCCCGGACGGCTGGCTGACCGTCTACAACGCCCTGGACGAGAACGGGCTCGGCTTCGGTGGACTCGCGCCGCAGTACCGCCGACTCCGCCCCTGCTGACCGCGTCGGCCGTCCGGCCGGCTCGCCCGGTGGGCGGTACGGGACCGCCCATCGAGACGTGGTCAGACGCGCGGGATGAGGACGTCGGCGACCTGCCTGGCGTCGGCCAGGTTCTGCGCGTCGGAGCCGCCGCGGGAGTAGACGTCGATCTGCACCGTGCCGTGCAGGACGTAGAGATGGCCGGAGTGCCAGTACGCCTCCTCGCCGACCCCCTCCACCCGCCTGGCGGCGGCGACGGTGACCCCGAACTCCGCGGCGGTGGTGCGGGTGAGGAAGACGGCGAGCTGGCCGCTGTCCTGCTGCCACTGGCAGAAGCGGGTCACGTCGCCGGCGTCGCCGTCCTCGTCCCTGCGGGTGACGTCGCGGCCGGTCAGGCCCACCACCTCGGACTCGGTGAGCAGGGTGCACGGGTCGGGGATGTCGCCGGCGTCCTTGACCGAACCCGGACTGCCGTCCCCGGACGCGTTGGGCGTCGGGGAGGCGACCCTGGTCGCGCTCGGCGTCGGGGAGGCGGCCCCGGCGGTCGGCGCGACCGTGGCGCCCGCGCTCGAGGGCTCGCCGGCGGTGGTGGGCTCGACGAGGCCGCAGCCAGCGGTGAGGCAGACGGCGACGAGGGCGGCAATGGTGACGAGGCGGTGCTTCACGGGTTCTCCTCGCAGGAGGTACGGGATGTGGGTCACTCGGTGCCGAGGCCCTTGTCGCGCACCGTGGCCGAGGCGGTGACGGTCGCGGAACGCGCCGCCCCGCCGCCGACCGTGTAGAGCGCGTAGGTGTGGGTCTCCGTGCTGCCCACCTCGCCGGTGCAGGAGAAGAGGAACTCCTGCGAGCCCTGGAGATCCACCGGCCCGTACGTGCCGGGGGTGTTCGTCGGATCGTCGACCGACAGGGCTCCGCCGGTGGCGCCGGTGATCTTCCACTCGATCACGAGGGGGACCGGGCCGGCCCGGAATACGGCGGTGCCCTCGGCGCACTTCGGCTGCCGGGCGACGCGCAGGTAGACGATTCGCGGGCCGGCGTCCTCCCCGGCGGCCGGGTGCGACGGCTCCGGGGCCGGCTTCCCGTCGGCGGGCTTCGTGGTGGCCGGCTCCCCCGTCGTCCGTTGCGTGGCGCTCGGCGTCGCCGGTCCCGGCGAAGGTGCCGTGGCGGGCGCCGCGGCGGCGGAAGGGCCGGCCGGGGCCGTCGCCGCGACGTCGCCGTCGCGGGCGACCGGTCCGGTTGCCGCGCACCCCGACACCGTCGCGACACACAGCAGGAAGATGGCCGTCGGCCTGATAGGTCGGATCACGTCGGGAAGGATGGACGGCGGCGCCAAAGAAAGCCCAAAGGCCGTGCCGACTCAGCCGGCGAGCAGGGCCGCCACCGCCTCCGCCAGCGTCGTCGCGGTCGCCTGCCGGTAGGCGTACGCCACTCCCGCCGGCCCCAGGCGGGCCCGGGCCTCGGTCTCCGCCCGGTCGCGGTCGGCGATCTCGTCGGGCGTGAAGCTCGGCGCGCCCAGCGCGGAGCGCTCGCGCTCGGCGAGCGCGAGCAGCCGCAACCCGCCCGCCGCGTCGCCCTCGAGGACGTCGAGCTGCGCCAGCCCCTCGACGGCGTCCAACTGCCCTTCGGCGATGCCCAGCTCGGTGTAGATCGCCAGCGCCGCCCGCATGGCCGAGCGCGCGGCGGCGTGCCGGCCGCGACGACGGTCGATGGTGGACAGGTTCGTCAGCGCGGCCGCCTCGCCGCGCCGGTCGGTGAGGGCGCGGAAGCCCGCCAGCGCGCGGTGGAACAGTTCCTCCGCCTCGTCGAGGCGGCCGAGGCAGCGCAGCGTGCCGGCGGTGTTGTTGGACGCCGCCGCGACCATCCGGGCGTCGGCGTCGCCCTCGGCGATGCGCAGCGCCTCGTAGCCGTACGCGAGCGAAGCCCGGTAGTCCTGTTGGGCCTGGGTGGTGATCAGCAGGTTGTTCAGCGCCGCGACCGTGCCGGTCCGGTCGTCGAGTTCGCGGAACGTGGCCAGGCCCTGCTCCCCCAGCCGTCGGGCCGCCGGCAGGTCGCCGGAGTTGCGGGCCAGCGCCGCGGCGGCCCGCAGCGCCCGGGCGCGCGGGGCGGACGGTTGCGGCGGGGCGGCGGCCAGCGCGCGGTCGAGCCACGCCCGACCCTCGGCCATCCGTCCGGCGACCCACCAGTACCACCACATCGCGGCGGCGATCCCCAGTCCCTTCGCGGGATCGCCGTCGCGCAGGGTCCAGTCGAGCGCGGCCACGATGGTGTCGTGGTCCGCCGCGATGCCGGTCAGCCACTCGGTGTGCGCCGGGCCGTCCAGCGGCGGCGGCGCCGCGAGCCGGCGCTCCCAGACCGCGACCAACCCGCCGTACGCCTCGGCGCGCTCGGCCGGGCCGAGGCGCTCGCGGGCGTACTCGCGGATCGTCTCGATCAGCCGGTAGCGGCCCTCGGCGAACTCCACCATGGACCGGTCGACCAGCTGGCTCAGCGCGTCGAGCGGATCGGTGCCGGCCACCTCCGCCGCCATCGCCAGGTCGAAGCCGCCGGCGAAGACGCCGAGCCGTCGCAGCAGTGTCCGCTGTGGCCCGGTGAGCAGGTCGTAGCCCCAGTCGATGGCCGCCCGCATGGTCTGGTGCCGCGGTACGGGCGACGTGCCGGTCAGCAGGTCGAGGCGCCGGTCGAGACGCGACATGATCTCGGACAGCGGCACCGCGCGCAGCCGGGCGGCGGCCAACTCGATGGCGAGCGGCAACCCGTCGAGCCGGCGGCACAGTTCGGCGGCCACGACCTGCTCGGCCGGGGCCAGGCCGGCGCCGCCGCGGGCCGCGGCGACCCGGTCGGCGAGCAGCCGCATCGCGTCCGCGTGCGGATCGGTCGCGCCGGCCGCCGGCGTGGTGAGGCCGCCCAGCGTGAAGACCACCTCGCCGCCGAGCCCGAGCCGTTCCCGGCTGGTCGCGACGACCCGCAGGCCGGGGCAGGCGCCGAGCAGCGCGTGCACGAGCGCCGCCGTGTCCGCCCGGACGTGCTCGCAGTTGTCGAGCACCACCAGGACGCGGCCGGTCAGCTGCCGGACGACCGTGTCGAGCACCGCCACGCCGGGTTCCTCGCGGATGCCGGTGGCCGCGGCCAGCCGGGCGTCGAGCGGTCCGTCGCGGTGCTCGGCCAGCTCGACGACGTGCACCACGTCGTGGTCCTCGGCCACCTCGCGAGCCAGCTCCAGGCTGAACCGGGTCTTGCCGGCACCGCCCGGCCCGACCACGGTGAGCAGCCGGGTCGTGCCGAGCAGGCCGATCCCCCTGTCCAGCTCCAGGCGACGGCCGATGAAGCGGCTGCGCCGCGCGGGCACGCCGGGGGCCGGCAGGTCGAGGGTGGGGTCCCGTCGGCGTACGGCGGCGGCCAGCGCGTCGAGTTCCGGGCCGGGCCTGGCCCCCAGCTCGGCGAGCGCGGCGGCGGCGTTGTCGTACGTCGTCAGCGCGTCGCCGGCCCGGCCAGACCGGTACAGCGCGAGCATCAGCTGCCGGACGAGCCCCTCGGCGGTGGGCTGTTCGGCGACCCAGCCCGCCAGCTCGGTGGCGGCGGCGACGTGCCGGCCCTGCGCCAGCGCCCGCTGCGCCCACCCGAGCCGAGCCGCGAGCCGCAGCTCGGCGAGCCGGGCCGCCGCCGCTGCCACGGACAGCCCGGCCCGCACCCCGCCGTACGGGTCGCCACGCCACAACTCGAGCGCGCCGGTCTGCTCGAACTCGGCGGCGTCGAGGGTGGCGCCGGTCAGGTCGAGCCGGTAGCCGCCGGGCACGCTGCGCAGCCGCTCGCCCACCACCCTGCGCAGTGCCGAGACGTGCATCTGCAGCGTCGCCACGGCCGTCGACGGGGCGCCCTCCGGCCACAGCTCGGCCAGCAGTTGGTCGACGGTGACCGGCCGTCCGCGAGCGGCCAGCAGCACGGCGAGCAGTGCGCGCGGTTTCGGTGCCAGGGCCGCCTCGCCATCCGGCGTGGACACCCGTACCGGCCCCAGCACCTCGAACCGCATCCGCGCCTCCGCCTCGTGGTCGGCGCAGTTCTGGCGGCGCCGGTCAAGCCGCCCGCATGTCCGGACAGGCAGTGCGGACATGCTACGGACACGCCGTACCGGGTCGTGCTCCTGACGACGGTGCCGCTCGCGGCATCGGACGACGATCGCCCGCGGCGACTCCCCCGGCCGGGGAACCGACCGCCTCGCCGGCGACGTCGACACCCCCCAGCGGAGCCGGCGACACGCCCTCACCCACCGGCTCCACGCCCGCGAGCGAGTCGCAGACGGCCGGCCCCGGGGCGGCCGGCGGCGCAGACCCGATCATGCGGGGCGAGCGGCAGGTCGTCCTGCGGCCGGTCGGGTCGTTCGAGTCGATCCTGGCGGTCGACGCGAAGGGCCGACTGCACCTGACCGACGGCGACACGGACAAGAGCCTGTTCGTGCTGCTGCCCGCCCACGGGAACAAGTACCAGATCCGGACCGCGAAGGCGCACGGCGGCGGCGAGCCCGACTGCATGGGCCTGCGTGACGACGGCAGCGCCCCGGCGACGGTCGTGGCCACCGCCTGCGATGCCGGCCGGGCCGGCCAACTGTTCGCCATCGAGAGGACGCGGGAGAAGAGCGAAGGCCGCCCGACCTACACCATCAGCGGCGAGGGCGAGGTCCGCCTCCGGGCGACGGACCGGCAGGGACTGGTCGTCGAACGGGTGCCCGAGGGCGACGCCGGTGAGGGCCTGACCTTCGACTTCGTCGACAACGGCGCGGCGCCGGCGGGCCCGGGCACCTGAGCGCCCCCGCGGCCGCCGGAGCCGCCGGGTGAGGTGCCCGCCGGCCCACCGCGGCAGCGTTCTTCGCCAGACACGGCGCGGCCCTGGCGCTCGCCGGGGCCGACCAGCTCCGACGTCACGTGACGCCCGCTGCGGGGGTGGCGCCCTTCCTGAAGGCGGGGCCACCTCGAGCACCCCGGCCTGGCTGCCCGGCCGCCGTGCCGAGCAGCTTCCAGTAGTCGCCGGGGCGGTCGTGAGCCAGAAGCCATCGCCGGAGCGGTTCGAGCGACGACCGGTGGGACTCGGAGCTGACCTGGTGCCACCAGTGGAGCAGCAGCTCGTGTATCCGAACGGCCTGTGCGGCGCGCTCCAGCACCCAGCTGTCCACGGCCTGGACGACGGCGACTTCCTCCGGCTCTCGCCGGAGCAACGCGGTGCAGTCGATGTCGGTGGCGATCTGGACTCCGTCGCCAGCGGCGAGGAGGGAGAACTCGACGGTCCGGTCGCCCGGGCCCACCTCGACCGTCTGCGCGAAGACGAGGACGTCGTCGCCCGAAGGCACGAGCATGCCCTCGGCCGCCGCGCCGGGCGGGATCACGTAGTGGACCCGGAACGTCATGGGCAGATGCTAGCCACCCTGGCGGCCTCGACCCTGTCGCGCTCTCACGCCGCCGTCGACGCGCGTCCCGCAGCGCCGGCCGCCGGGACCGCGTCGTGGTGCCAGCCCCGGCCGATCGCTGACGGATCGGCCGGGGCTCGTCGTGCGGAGCCGGGTCAGGCGAGGTCGAACCGGTCGAGTTCCATGACCTTGGTCCAGGCCGCCACGAAGTCCGCCGTGAACTTCTCGCGCGCGTCCTGGCTGGCGTAGACCTCCGCGAGGGCCCGTAGCTGGGAGTTGGAGCCGAAGATGAGGTCGACCGCGGTGGCGGTCCACTTCACCTCGTCGGTGGCCAGGTCCCGGATCTCGTACACGTGCTCGTCGGACTCCGACGCCTTCCACCGGGTGCCCGGAGAGAGCAGGTTGGCGAAGAAGTCGTTGGTGAGCACGCCGGGCCGGTCGGTGAGGACGCCGTGCCGCGTGCCGCCGACGTTGGCCCCGAGGGTACGCAGGCCGCCGATGAGGACGGTCATCTCGGGCGCGGTCAGGTTGAGCATGTAGGCACGGTCGAGGAGCAGCACCTCCGGCTGGGTCTTCTCGCCGGGACGCAGGTAGTTGCGGAACCCGTCGGCGCGCGGCTCGAGGACCCGGAAGGACTCGACGTCGGTCTGCTCCTGGCTGGCGTCGGTGCGGCCCGGGCGGAACGGCACGGTCACCTCGACGCCGGCGTCGCGCGCCGCCTTCTCGACGGCGGCCGAGCCGGCCAGCACGATCAGGTCCGCGAGCGAGATCTTCGCGCCGCCGGCGGAGTTGAACTCCCGCCGGATGCCCTCGAGGGTCTCCAGGACCGTCGCGAGCTGCTCGGGCTGGTTGACCTCCCAGCTGCGCTGCGGCTCGAGACGGATCCGCGCGCCGTTGGCGCCGCCACGCTTGTCGGTGGAGCGGAAGCTGGCGGCCGACGCCCAGGCGGTGGAGACCAGCTGGGCGGTCGTGAGGCCGGACTCCAGTACCTTCGCCTTCAGGGCGGCGACGTCGGCGTCCCCCACGAGCTCGTGGTCGACGGCCGGCACCGGGTCCTGCCACAGCTGGGGCTCCGGGACCCACGGGCCGAGGAAGCGGCTGACGGGACCCATGTCGCGGTGCAGCAGCTTGTACCAGGCCTTGGCGAACGCCAACGCGAACTCGTCGGGGTTCTCCAGGAAGCGGCGCGAGATCTTCTCGTACGCCGGGTCGACGCGCAGCGCCAGGTCGGTCGTGAGCATCGTCGGCTTGTGCTTCTTCGACGGGTCGTGGGCGTCCGGGATGATCGCCTCGGCGTCCTTGGCGACCCACTGCTTCGCGCCGCCGGGGCTCGTGGTGAGTTCCCACTCGTGGCCGAAGAGGATCTCGAAGAAGCGGTTGCTCCACTGCGTCGGCACGTCGGTCCACGTCACCTCGAGACCGCTGGTGATCGTGTCCGCGCCCTTCCCGCTGCCGTAGGTGCTCAGCCAGCCCAGGCCCTGCGCCTCCAGCGGGGCGGCCTCGGGCTCGGGGCCCACGTGGTCGTCGGCGACGCCGGCGCCGTGGGTCTTGCCGAAGGTGTGGCCGCCGGCGATGAGGGCGACGGTCTCCTCGTCGTTCATCGCCATCCGGGCGAAGGTCTCGCGGATGAAGTGTGCCGCCGCGGCCGGGTCCGCGTTGCCGCGAGGGCCCTCCGGGTTGACGTAGATGAGGCCCATCTCGGTCGCTCCGACGTCGGCCGCCATCTGCTTCTCGGAGACGTAGCGCTCGTCGCCGAGCCAGGCGTCCTCCGGGCCCCAGAAGATCTCCTCGGGCTCCCAGACGTCCTCGCGGCCGAAGGCGAAGCCGAAGGTCTTGAAGCCCATCGACTCCAGGGCGACGTTGCCGGCGAGCACGAGCAGGTCGGCCCACGAGATCTTCTGGCCGTACTTCTGCTTGACCGGCCACAGCAGCCGGCGGGCCTTGTCGAGGTTGGCGTTGTCCGGCCAGCTGTTGAGCGGGGCGAACCGCTGACCACCGTCGCCGGCGCCGCCGCGACCGTCGTGGATGCGGTAGGTGCCCGCGGCGTGCCAGCTCATCCGGATCATCAGGCCGCCGTAGTGGCCGAAGTCGGCCGGCCACCAGTCCTGCGAGGTGGTGAGGACCGTGACGATGTCCTGCTTGAGGGCCTCGACGTCGAGCTTGGCGAACTCCCTGGCGTAGCTGAAGCTCTCCCCCAGCGGGTTCGACTTGGACGAGTGTGCGTGCAACACCGACAGGTCGAGCTGGTTGGGCCACCAGTCCCGGTTGGTGCGCGGACGACCTCCGGTCTTCGGCGTCGGCGAGTCGATCGCCGGGTTCTCGCTCTCGCTGCCGTGCGCGGTCACGGAGTCGTGCGCGACCGGGCAGCCGGCCGCCGCCTTCTTGTCCACGCCCTGCGCGCTGGAGGGGTTGTTGTCCTGCGTGTCGCTCATCTGGTTCCTTCCGAACTGGCGGACCACTGGGAGGTGCGTTCGGTCGCGCAGTCGGGGCAGGTGCCCCAAAAGACGACCTCCGCCTCGTCGACCGCGAAGCCGTGGTCGTCGGAGGCGGTGAGACAGGGGGCATGGCCGACGGCGCAGTCGACGTCGGCGATCGCGCCGCACGAGCGGCACACGACATGGTGGTGGTTGTCCCCCACCCGGGACTCGTACCGGGCGGTCGCGCCGGCAGGCTGGATGCGCCGCAGCAGACCCGCGTCGGTGAGCGCACGCAGCACGTCGTAGACCGCCTGGTGGGAGACCGTGGGTTGGTCCGCCCGCACCAGCGCGATCACCGTGTCGGTGTCGACGTGCGGATGATCGCGCAGCGCGGCCAGCACCGCCAACCGGGGCCGGGTCACGCGCAGCGAGACCGCCCGTAGCTGGGTCTCGAAGTCGGACGGCACCTGATGAATATAGTCCACTCTTCTGGAATGAATCAGGTTTTGCCTCGGCTGAACCCGCACCTTCGACGTGGACCTGGTCGCCCATCCGGTGGGGCGGGGTCCGGGCGGCCGGGTGTGCGCACGTCCCCCGAGTCGCGACCGTCCACCCGCCCGACCTCCGGCCATGCGACAAGTCGGAACGCGATCGCCGGCCGCGTACGCCTTGTCCACCCCCGCCACGACGGCGGCGGTCAGGTGAGTCGGACGTGTTGCCGCTTGTGCCGGCCGCCCCGGAGACCGAACGCGTTGGCTCGTCCCCAGCGCCCAGGGATGTCGGACAGTTCGATGCGGTTGATGGAAGACGGCAGGACGGGGTCGCTCGCGAGGTGATTCTCGTGGGGGTTGAGGCCGAGCATGGTGCGGAGGAACAGCAGAGGGGCTCCGGCGGACCAGCCTTGCGGGCTGCACGCGGTCGGGTACTCGACCGGATAGCTGGTCAACGCGCGGTCATAGCCGGCGAAGGCCTCGGGGAGGCGGCCCTGGAAGTAGGTTGACGCCTGGATGACAGCCTCAGCGACGCGTGCCGCCTCATGCCGGAAGCCGTAGCGCCACAGACCCCAGGCGATGATGGAGTTGTCGAACGGCCAGACGGTGCCGACGTGGTAGCCGACGGGGTTGTAGCGGGCTTCGGTGTCGGCGAGGGTGCGCACGCCCCACCCGGAGAACATGGCGGGGCCAAGTAGGTGTTGGGCGACCTTCCTCGCCCGGGCGGGTTCGACGATGCCGCTCCACAGCAGGTGGCCAATGTTGGAGGCGAGGGCGTCGACGGGCTTGCCGTCCGGGTCGAGCGCCAGCGCGTAGTACTCCCGGTCTGGAATCCAGAAGTCGCGGTTGAACCGTTCCCTGAGTTCGGCGGCCTCGCGTTCGAGCCGCTCGGCGTAGGCCGGGTCGTTCCAGAACCGGCGGGCCAGGCGGGCGCCGCGGATCTTCGCGTCGTAGGCGTATCCCTGCAGTTCACAGGTGGCGCGGGGCGGGTGGGGAAGCCGGCCGTCGTGGTAGGAGATCGAGTCCGGGGAGTCTTTCCAGCACTGGTTCTCCAAGCCCTGCACCTTGTTGCGCCGCCAGTAGGAGATGTAGCCGTTGCCGAGCAGGTCGCCGTACTCGTCGATCCAGTCCAACGCCTCGCGGGCCTCGTGCTCGAGAAACCGCACCAGCTTGACGTCCCCGGTCCACCGCTCGTACTCGTCGAGCAGGATCACGAACAGCGGGGTGGCGTCCGCCGACCCGTAGTAGGGGCTGTGCGGCTGCTCCCCGAACGCGGCGGACTCCCCGTACCGGAGTTCGTGGGAGATCTTCCCCGGCTCCTCCTCCCGGAAGTTGTTGAGTCGACTGCCCTGCAGGGCGGCCAGCAGGCGCAGCACCGGCGGAACCAACTGCGGCGCGAACGGCAGAGCCTGCAGGCTGATGAAGATGCTGTCCCGCCCGAAGATGGTCATGAACCAGGGCAGACCGGCGGTGGGGATCGGCGCTCCGCCGGACAGCGTGGTGAACCGCATGGCGGCCAGATCGACGAGGCTCCGCTCGTACGCCCTCTGGAGGGGCTCGTAATCGCAGGCCAGCGTTGGCGCATTCTGAATCCAGCGCTCCAGACCCGGCCGCAGCCGTTGCCCAAGGCGCCTCTTGCGGTGGGCGCCCCAGACGCCTCCGCCGGCTTCGTTCCGGGCCCCGTGGATGATGGGCTGTGCACGCAGCTCGGTGCGCCATGACCCGCGCGGCTCGAGCTGGATGTCGAAACACATCCCATCCTCGTCGACACGCGCGGGCGCACTGCTGGAAATGACCGTCTCCCGCCGGAACTTGCCTCGCGTGTAGCACAGGCGCAAGCGACCGTCTTCCCTTTCCTTTGACGTTGTGCCACTTTTCCCCCGCGCGTCCTTGACCTCGAACAGGTCGGCGAAATCGCTGTCCACGTTCAATCGCAGCGTGAAGCGGGCCGGCTTGATGTCGTGGTTCAGGACGGTCAGGCGCTCGACGAAGTCCGCGGAGATCGACTGTTCGCGGATGACAGACACCTTCGCGTCGATGTAGTGCGTCGGCTCGCCGGGCACGAGAAAGAAGTGCGTCTCGAAGTACTGCACCTCATCCCTCGACAAGGCGTTGAGCCGCTGCCCGTTGATGCTGAGCACCCAGACCGACAGGAATCGGGTGTCGAAATAAAACAGCCCGGTCGGAAAGGCGGGCGAGGGACTCACGTCACCCCGCTCGTCTGTGACGATGAAGGTGTTACCGTCCAAGATGCTGACGGTTTTCTCGATCATTCCTTCCGCCTCTCCTCGCGAACAAACTCTCGCGGGTGCCGCGCGGATCTGGGGCTGGGGAAGAGTCGGGAGAACCGGTCCACCAGCTGGATGTTGCCCTCGACGACTATGTCGTTGCGGAACAGCAACGCCACGAAGGTCTCTTCGCCGCTGGCCAGCCGGTCGAACGCCGGTCGGCTGCCACGCATGACCGCCTCCGGCTCCCGACCCTCGCGCGCCACGTGGGCATGCCCCTTCCGCAGGGTGACAAACCACTGCTCAATCTGCTTGTCGCCCTCGATATCGAGGCGGACGGTGCCACGTACTGTCGGCGGCATGAACTGCACCGTCGGGATCTCTTTACGACTCAGCCGCTCAAGGAACCCATCAATCACATCGGCCATCCGCCACCTCTTCGCCGGTCCACTGTCCTGAGCAGATTAGGAGTACCGATGATGACCGGACCTCACCCGAAACGGGTGAGATCACTCCGGAGGTCTTCCCGGGGTGGCTCTCTGCACGAAAGGATGTTGGGCGTCTCGCGCGGCAGGGCGTCGCCATCCTCGGGTCCCACACCCCGGCCGCCACGCGGCTCGAGAGCATCGTGCGCGCCGCCGAGCAGGCGCGCGAGGTTCTGCACGCCCAACCCGGTCCGGCGACGGGCGGCGCCCGACCGGAGCCGTACCGCGGATAGACACGTACGTCGTCGACGACCCCGAACCGCGTCCGACTGCCTTTCCCACCAGCGAGCTTCCGCTACCCGGACCGAGTACCGACCGCGCAACGCTGGCACCTGAACGGCGTGGGGCGCTCCGACGTGCTGGCTGTCCGAGCGAACGGCACGCTGAACGCGTACGAGAACTTGCGCGCCACGATGAACTGGCCGGAGCTGGGCGCAACCCAGACGGTCGGGCAGGGCTGATCGGCCACCCAGCTGCCTCTCGTCGCTCGGCTATCCCCAGCCGTACTTGCCCGGATACTCGCCGACGTCCGAGTACTTCCAGTCCCAGCCTTTCCACGCCGGGTATTTCCTGTCCGGGTTGCCGGTCGGTTTGTGGAGGGTACGGATAGGGACCGGAGTCAGGGCAGCACCTGGTGGTCGGGCAGCAGCGCACATCGTGAAGATGCCGAGGTCGACGTTGTGGTCAATCGAGTTCGGGGCCGGCACACCGTGGGTCTTGCTGATCCGGACCTCCAGTTGTCCGTCGCCCGCTGACGTGATTTCCCAGCCGTCGTAGCCCCATCCCACGTTCCACACCGCCTTCAACGTGTTGGAACCGGCGGGGACCGTCCACAGCGGCCACAGGAAGACGTCTCGGTTGCCAGCCCGGAACCAACCGGACGGCAGCACTGGTCCACTGTCGATCCCGTTGCGGCGGCGGTACCCGAACTCACTGATTGCCAAGGTCGCCAACCAGGTGGCTCCGGGAACTGCCATGCTGCCGCCCGGGCCACGCAGGCCAGGATCGGTGGAATAGGTCGCCTGATGGTCCAGCAGCCATCCTTCCGAGCCCTCGACCCGACGCCAGCCGGTGAGTGCCTCGGTGATCAGCCGCTTCGGATCCCGTCGCACGTCGAGCATGGGGTAGTACCAGAAGCTACCGATGGTCTGCTTGCTGCGGACGGCTACGAGAGGGTTCACCAGACAGAAGCCGTCGGTGTCGGTGGCTCGGTCGGTTACCGTCGCCTGGAGCCAAGAAGCCCCACCGGGGGATCGGCCGACGCGGTCGAGCAGCTTGCGGTACTCGGCAGGGCGGACACGCAAAGGGTCGGGTGCGCCGCGCCGCCTCCGCACGGGAAAGCCGGCGCTGAACGGGATCGCCTGGCCCGGCTTGATTTCGTCCAACCGTCTACACAGCATGGCGACGAGGTCTGCGACGCTGGAGTAGCTGTGACAATGTAAGACCGCATGCCGGTCCCTTGGATCCCAGTGCAGATAGCTGTTCTCCAGCAGCTGCCCCATCAATCCGATAGCAGCGAGGAAGCCCAAGGGCTCGTCACCGACCAGCCCGGGCAGATCCACTCGATGCAGCGTGGCCATGCCACTCCACCTCCCACCACGTAGGGCCACCGTCGACGCCGATCGCGAACACTACCGTTGAAGCGCCCGCACAGTCACCGACCCAAGGCGTCGGGAGACACGGCAGGATGTGCGCATGGGGAAGAAGACCGACAGCGCACGTGAGGTTCGCCTGGTCTCTCTGCTGGAGGACAGCGTCAGGACCGAACTCCAGGTGACGAACTGCATGTTGGAGCTGGGTCTCAGCGACGCCACCATCGAACGGCTGATGGAAGGTGTCACCTCTGGACTGTTGTACGCCTTCGAAGTGGATTGGTCGCCCGACTGGGTGAAGCCCGGGCAGGTGCACGCGTGGGAAGAAGGCGGGGCACATTTCGCCCGGTGTTCTGGGTGCCTGCGAGATTCTCCCCCTGCTGACAGCCGTGCGTCAGCCGAGGACTGGGCGCGTCAGCACGAGACTCTGCACTGAACGCGACCATCAGGGACAGCGCCGCCAGGCGGTGTCGAACAGGTCCGGGTCACCGAAGTTGCCCGACTTGAGCAACAGGGCGAGCGCGGGGCCACTCTCGGGGACCATCCACGGCAGGCCGGGGCCGGCCGCCGGTCCCACCCGCAGCGTGCCGAGATCGAGCGCCCGGACCACCGCCCCCGACGTCTCACCGCCGGCCACCAGCAGGCGGCGGACGCCGAGGGTGTCCACGGCGCGGCGGGCGATCTGCGCGGTCGCCGCCTCCAGCAGCGCGGCGGCTCGCCCGGGGCCGAGCCGGGACTCGTAGCGCGCGACCTGTTCCGGGTCGGCCGAGGAGGTGACCAGGACGGGCCCGGTCGTGTCCCGGTAGGCCCGGGCCACGGCGGCGGCCACGGCGTCCACCGTGTCCGGGAAACTGGTGTCGAGGTCGACCGGGGACAGGGTGATTCGGGGCCCGGAGAAGCCGTCCACCTGTTCTCGGGTACGCGCGGAGCAGCTGCCGGAGAGGATCAACCGCCGGCCCTCCGGCACCACCGGGACGGCCCGCGCGGCGACCGCGCCGCCCGGCCCGGCGCCCGCCACCGGGGACCCCGCCGCGGTGTTGGACACCCGCGCCAGCGCGGCCGCCAGCCCGGCGGCGCCGCCCACCAGTCGCCCGGCTCCCGGGGTCACCAGCAGCGCCGTCGCCAGCGTGTCCAGGTCGCTGTCGGCGAGGGCGTCGACGATCACGTGCCGGGCGCCGTCCCCGCGGGCCGAATCGACCGCGGCGGTCACGGCGGCCGGGCCGGCGGCTACCGTGGCCCAGTCGACGAGCGCGACCCTGCCCTCGGCCTGGCGGCTGAGCACCCGCACGAGATCGGGGTCCCGCATGGGGGTGAGCGGATGGTCGCGCAGCGGCGACTCGGACAGCAACTGCCGGCCGACGAAGAGGTGCCCCTGATAGACCGTACGGCCCACGCGCGGCGTGGCCGGCGTGCCCACGGCGATGGTGTCGGCGCCCCCGACCAGGTCGAGCAGGGCGTCCGCCACCGGGCCGATGTTGCCCTCGTCGGTGGAGTCGAACGTCGAGCAGTACTTCTGATAGAGCGTGGTGCAGCCGGCGTCGCGCAGCCACCGCGCCGCGGCGAGTGACTCCGCGACGGCCCGGGCGCCCGGCGCGGTCCGGGACTTCAGCGCCACGACCACGCAGTCGCAGGCGGGCGGCGGCGCCGTGGGGAGGCCCACCACCACGACCGCTGACCCGCCCGCCTCGCTCACCGCGTCCGCGAGGTCGCAGGCCCCGGTGAGGTCGTCCGCCACGGCACCGAGCCAGGGCCCGCTCACCGGGTGACCGCCGGGGTCGCGCCCACTGTCGGCCGGGTCGCCGGGCCGGAGTCCAGCGGCGCGACCACCACCTCCCGGCAGGCCCCCCGCAGCAGCCCGAGCTGGTTGGCGTCCGCTCCCGCGTCGACGACGACCGTGTCCACCGCCGCCAGGTCCAGGAAGCGCATCGGGGCGTGCGCCGACAGCTTGCCGTGGTCGAGCAGCAGGACCACCCGGCGGGCGATGCGGGCCATGGCCCGCTTGATCTCGGCGTCCGCGGCGTTCGCGGAGTAGACGCCCGTCGGCCCGGCCGCCGTCGCGGAGAGCACGGCCACGTCCACCGCCAGGTCCTCCAGGCTGGTCCGGGTGATCGGCCCGGTGAAGGAGCGGGTCGCGCGGTGGTAGGCACCGCCGAGGGAGATCAGTTCGAGGTCCTCGCGGCCGGTGCACGCCAGGATCACCGGCACCGAGTGGGTGACGACGGTGAGGCCACCGGGCAGCAGGGCCGCGAGGGCCGCGACCGTGGTGCCGGCGTCGAGGGCCACCACCACGCCCGCCGGTACGAGCGGTACGGCGGCCCGGGCGACAGCCTCCTTCTCCGCCGTCGCGGCGCCCCGGCGCTGTTCGAACGGCGCGCCGGACGCGGGCACGGGTGCGCTCGCGCCGCCGGCGACCCGGTTCACCAGTCCCTGGACGGCCAACTGCCGCAGGTCACGGCGGATGGTCATCTCCGAGACGCCCAGCTCGGCCGCGGCGTCGGTCGAGGAGACGTAGCCGGCTTCGGCCACCCGACGCAGGAGTTCGCGACGCCGCTCGGGGGCCTGCGTGTAGCGCACCGGCCCATCCAAGTGCGACTCCCCCCACTTTGTCAATCGTCGAACATCGACCTTGACCCGTTCGTTCGGAACCGAACAGAATGGGCCGGTGAATGGCGCCACGCGTCCAGCCGACGCGGCCGAGGCCGACCCGCGGGAGACGCGGCGCGGTCCCTCGGGCGGGGCCTGCCTGAGCGTGGGCATCGACGTGGGGACCACCAACACCAAGGTGGCCCTGGTGGCGATCGATGGCTCCGCCGTCCGGGTACGCGCCGTCGCCACCGCCCCCACTCCCCCGCCCGACTCGGTGCGGCCCGTACTGGTCGGCCTGCTCCGCCAGGTGCTGGACGGGTCGCCGGCGCCGGACGCCGTGGGCATCGCCTCGATGGCCGAGACCGGCGTGCCGCTCGACGCGACCGGAAGGCCACTCGGTCCCTGGCTGCGCTGGGACGGCCACCGCGCCGGACCCGAGGCGGACGAGCTGTCCCGCCGGCTCGGCTGGGCGCACCTCGTCCGGGCGACGGGGGTACGACCCAGCGCCAAGGTTCCGCTGGCCAACTGGGCGTGGCTGCGGGCCAACCGGCCAACCGAGTGGCGGGCCATGGCCTCCTGGGCGGGCGCGGCGGACCTCGTCTGCCTGCTGCTCACCGGCCGCCTGACGACCGACCACACGCTGGCCGGGCGGACCATGGCGTACCGGCTGCCCGACCCCGGCCAGCCGGTGCCGGGGGCCTTCGACACCGACCTGCTGGCCGAGGTGGGCCTGCGACCGGAACAGCTGCCGCCCGTCGTGCCACCGGACACGTTCGCCGCCACCGTCCGGGACCCGGCCTTCGTGGGCGCCGGGCTGCGGGCCGGGACACCGGTGGTGGTGGCGGGCCACGACCACGCCGTCGGCGCGTACGCCTGTGGGGTGCGGGAGCCGGGCGACGTCGCGGACTCGCTCGGTACGGCCGAGGCGGTGCTCTCCGTCGTCGCCGGCTGCCCCGACCCGGTGGCGGTGGCCCGGGCGGGAATGAGCACGGTCGTCCCGGTGGCCGGCCGGCATCGGGCGATCCTCGCCGGCTCGCCGAGCGCCGGGGCCACCGTCGCCTGGTGGCTGGCCCACGAGTCGGGCGGCGTCCCGGCTGCCGAACTCTCGGCCCAGGTGCTCGGCGGCGGTGACCGGCCCACCGACGTGATCGTCCTGCCGTACCTGTCCGGGCGGCAGGCCCCGGCGCCCGACCCCCGGGCCCGGCTGCGGATCCTCGGGCGGCGCCCCACGCACACGCCGGCCGAGCTGGCCCGCGCGATGTTCGAAGGGCTCTGCCTGCAGACCCGGTGGATGCTGCACGAGCAGGCCCGGCTCGCCGGCGGGCCACCGGATCCGGCGGTGACCATGTTCGGCGGGGCCGGCGCGGCCAACCCCGCCTGGGTCCGGGTCAAGGCCCACGTCCTGCCCGGCGAGCTGCGGGTGGTGCCGGCGGCGGAGCCGGTGGCCGCGGGCGCGGCGATCGTCGCCGCCGTCCGGGCGCACCGGACCGGGCCGGCGGCACCGGCACTGCCCTGGCGGCCCGGGCCGGCGGTCGCGGGCGCGGGCCGGGACTACGACGAGCCGTTCGCCAGGTTCGTGACGGCCGCGACCGGCGCCGAGGCGGCCGACGACGATCCGCGAGGAGAAGAGGTCAGATGACGGGATCGGAAAGAGCGACGCCCACCCTGGACGCCATCGCGCGGCCGGCGGGCGGGTTCGCGATGGTGGCGATGGACCAGCGGGAGAGCCTGCGGACGATGTTCGCCGAGGCGGGCGCCGGCCGGCCGGACCACGACGGGATGGTCGCCTTCAAGACCGCGGTGGCCCGCGCGCTCGGCCCGCTGGCCTCCGGTTTCCTCATCGACCGGACGACCGGCCTCGATGAGATCCGCCGCGACGGGTTGCTGCCCGCCGGGTGCGGGCTGATCCTCGCGGCCGACGCCCTCGACCAGGAGCCCGGCCAGCCGGTCGAGGACACCGGGCTCGACGAGGTGGTCGCCGCGCCGCAGTTCGACCTCACCGGCGTACGGGCGATCAAGCTCCTGCTGCTCTGGCGCCGCGACGCGCGCCGCGAGCAGCGCGTCGAACTCGCCCGGCGGTTCATCGGCCTGGCCGCCGAGCGCGACGTGCTCTCGGTGCTGGAGCCGGTGGTCCGGGCGACCCCCGAGGAGCTGTCCGCCGGCCGGTGGGACCAGGACGCGGCGATCCTCGAGGCGGCCCGGGAACTCTCCCCGCTGCGTCCCAGCCTCTACAAGGCGCAGGTGCCCCGGCAGGGCCGGGGCACGACCGGCGAACTCCGGCGGGCGTGCGAGGACCTCGGCTCCGCCGTCACCGGACCCTGGGTGGTGCTGTCCCAGGGCGTCCACCGCGACGACTTCCTCGGCGCGGTACGGGCCGCCTGCCAGGGCGGTGCCAGCGGTTTCCTCGCCGGCCGGGCGCTGTGGAGCGACGTGGTGGGCCGCCCCGACGTGGACCGGGCACTGGCCGAGGTCTCCGTGCCCCGCCTCGAACGGCTCGTCGAGGTGGTCGACCGGGAGGCGACGCCGTGGCGGAAGGCATGACCGCCGAGCCGGGCACGGTCGGCCTGCTGCACACCGTTCCCGCGCTGGCCGCGACGTTCGACGACCTCCTGCGCGCCTCGACCGCGAAGCCCCGCCGGATCCACGTCGCCGACGCCTGGCTGCTGGACACCGCACGCCGCGAGGGCGTCACGCCGGCCGTCCGGGACACCGTACTCGCGCACCTGCGCAACCTGGAGTCGGTCGGGGCCGACGCCGTCCTGGTCACCTGCTCCTCCATCGGCGAGGCGGCGGAGGCGGCGGCCGGGCGGCTGCGCGTTCCGGTCGTCCGGGTGGACGCGGCGATGGCCGACGAGGCCGTCGTCGCCGCCGCCGGACCCGGGGCGCGGGGACGCATCCGCGTGCTCGCCACCCTCCCGACCACGCTCGGGCCGACCGGACGGCTCGTCGAGCGGGCGGCCCGCAGCGCCGGCCGGCCCGTGGAGGTGACCGCGGAACTGGTGGCGGACGCCGCCGAGGCGCAGGACCGCGGCGACCGGGAACGCGTGGACAGCCTCGTCGCGGCGGCCGTCGCCCGCGCCGCAGCCGACGCGGACGTGGTCGTGCTGGCCCAGGCCTCCATGGCCCGCGCCGCGGCGCTGGCCGACGTTCCGGTGCCGGTGCTCAGTTCGCCGCACGGCGGCGTGGCCGCGCTGCTGCGTGTCCTGTCCGACCGGCCGGACTGATCCGGCAGCGTTCCCGAGGAAGTGACCGATGACGACACACCGCTTCCCGCCCGGCTTCCTCTGGGGCGCGGCGACCTCGGCGTACCAGATCGAGGGCAGCCTCGACACCGACGGGCGGGGCCCCTCGGTGTGGGACACCTTCGCCGCGCGGCCGGGCGCCATCGAGGGCGGCGGCGACGGCTCGCGGGCCTGCGACTCGTACCGGCGGTGGGACCGCGACGTGGAGCTGGTCGCCCGGCTCGGCCTGGGCGCGTACCGGTTCTCGGTCTCCTGGTCCCGGATCCTGCCGCAGGGCCGCGGCCGGATCGAGCCGCGCGGCCTGGACCACTACGAGCGCTTCGTCGACGCGCTGCTCGCCCGCGACGTGACGCCGGTCCTCACGCTCAACCACTGGGACATGCCGCAGGCGCTGATGGCCGACGGCGGCTGGGTGGGCCGCTCCAGCGTGGACGCCTTCGCCGAGTTCGCGGCGGCGGTGGCCGACCGGCTCGGCGACCGGGTGCGCTGGTGGATCACCCAGAACGAGCCGTGGATCATCGCGCTGCTGGGCTACCAGCTCGGCCTGCACGCCCCCGGCGTCCGGGACCTGCGCTCGTCGGTCGCGGCCGGTCACCACGTCCTGCTCGGACACGGCGCGGGCGCCGACGTGATCCACGCCCGCGCGCCGCAGGCGCGGGTCGGCTGCGCGCTGAGCCTGTTCCCGTGCGACCCGGCCAGTGACGACCCGGCCGACCTCGCCGCCGCCCAAGGCTCGGACGGCTACGTGAACCGGTGGTACCTCGGCCCCCTGCTCGGCGACGGCTACCCGGCCGACATGTGGGCGCACTACGAACGGGCCCTGGGCGGCGGCCTGGACGACATCATCCGGCCCGGCGACGCCGCGCTGATCGGCGGGCGCAGCGACTTCCTGGGCGTCAACTACTACACCCGCCGCGTCATGGCCGCGGCGCCGACCGGACCCGGGCGGCCCTTCCCGTGGCGCGTGGTGGGTCCCTCCGGTGACGTGACCCGCACCGACGAGGGCTGGGAGGTGGCCCCGGACAGCCTCCGTGACCTGCTGGTCCGGTTGCACCGCGAGCACCCCGGGGTCCCGCTGATGATCACGGAGAACGGGGCGGTGTACGGCGACACCCCCACCCACGACGGGCTGGTGCACGACCAGCGGCGCATCGACTTCCTGCTCGGCCACCTGCGGGCGGTGGGCCAGGCCGTCGACGCCGGCGCGGAGGTGGTGGGCTACCTGCACTGGTCGCTGCTGGACAACTTCGAGTGGGCGCTCGGCTACCGCCCCCGCTTCGGCCTGGTGCACGTGGACTACCCCACCGGCCGGCTGACCGTGAAGGACTCCGGCCGGGTGTACGCCCGCATCGCCGCCACCGGCCAGCTTCCCGACACCCGCCCCACCGTGCCGCCGTTCGGCTGACATCGAAGGAGAACTCCCATCAAGCTCACCTCTGGGCCCGGCACCCACACCGTCACGGCTGCCGGCTACGTGTTGCAGGTACGCGGCCCGCAGCGGCTCGCCGTCCTGGCCGACGCGGACGGCCGGATCTGGTCCCGGCTGAGCCTGCTGGCCTCGGTGGACCGGGCCGACCTGGCGGACGAGTCGTACGACTTCGACGAGCCGGTGGTCTCCGCCGGGCAGTGCGACGGCGAGGACGTCGTCGAGGTGGAACTGGCCTGCCGTAGCACCGCGTGGACGGCCAAGTCGGTCCGGCTGCGCTGCTTCGCCGACCGGATCGAGACGTCGGTCGGCGTCACCGGCTCCGGCACGCTCGGCGACGTCCGGCTGCTGGGCGGCCGGGCGGTCCTGCCGAGCGGGGCGTGCGGCACCTTCCGCTCCTCGACCGACTTCGCCTCGGTGTTCAACCCCACCCCCACCGAGCCGGTCCAGGTGGTGCGCCCGGCCTCCGCCGGCGCCGCCCTCGGGATCGTCGGCGACGCCTCGGCCGGGCGGCTGCACGCCGTCTTCTCCCCGCCGCCGCTGTTCCTGGCGTTCGGGCGGGAACCCGCCGCGCACGCCACGCACGTCCCCGGCGGTGGCTGGCTCACCGCGGGAGTGCTGGGCCACGTCGCCGACCTGCGCTTCACCGAGCTGAGGTACGTCCCGCTGGACGGCGGCTTCCTGCTGGAACTCGACTACGACGGGCACACCCACGTCGACGGGGCGTTCGAGAGCCCCACCATCGTGCTCCGGCCGGCGGCCGACCCGTGGCAGGGGCTGGCGACGTACCGGGCGGACCTGGTGCAGCGCCGCTTCGCGCCCGCCGCTCCGGTCGTGCCCCGGGCCGGTTGGTGGACCGAGCCGATCTTCTGCGGCTGGGGCGCGCAGTGCGCCGCCGCGCCCATCCCGGGCCAGCCGATGTCGTACCCGTACCACCTGTCGGAACTCGGACCGGCGCTGGTGCCGGACGGCCTGCCGATCGCCTTCGACCTGGCCCGTCAGGACCGGTACGACGGCTGGCTCGGCCGGCTCGCGGAGCACGGCGTCGTCCCGGGCACGGTGGTGATCGACGACCGCTGGCAGTCGGCGTACGGTACCGCCGAGCCGGACCCGGCCCGCTGGCCCGACCTGCGGTCCTGGATCGACCAGCGGCACGCCGCCGGCCAGCGGGTGCTGCTCTGGTGGAAGGCGTGGGACCCGACCGGCCTGCCGGCGGCGGAATGCGTGACCGACCCGGGCGGGCGGCCGGTCGCCGTCGACCCCGGCAGCCCCGCGTACCTCGACCGGCTGGCCGGGATCGTGACCAGGCTGCTCGGCCCGGACGGCCTGGACGCGGACGGCTTCAAGATCGATTTTACCCAGCGCGCCCCGGCCGGCCGGGGGCTGCGGCGACCGGGAGCCCCGGCCGACGCCCCGTGGGGAGTCGCGGCGCTGCACCGGATGCTGGAGACGCTGTACCGGGCGGCGAAGGCGGTCAAGCCGGACGCTCTCGTCGTCACCCACACGCCGCATCCCGGCTTCGGTGACGTCTGCGACATGATCCGCCTGAACGACATCCTCGAACGCGATCCGGCCGGCGGGGCCGTCCCGGCCGTCGACCAGCTCGCCTTCCGGCACGCCGTGGTCGCGGCGACGATGCCCGGCCATCTCGTCGACACCGACCAGTGGCCGATCGCGGACCGGGCGGAGTGGCGCGCGTACGTCGAGGCGCAGCGCCGGCTCGGCGTGCCGGCGCTCTACTACGCCGAACGCATCGACCGATCCGCCGAGGATCTGACCGGGGACGACCTCGCGCTGGTGGCCCGAACCTGGCAGGACTACCGGGCCGGGCAGGAGGCGGCCGGCGGCGCTTCGGCGGCGACCGCGCCCCGACCGGTGGAGGTCGGATGACCACGCCGGCCGAGGTGGTCGTGTACGCCGCCACCTCGGCCGGCGTGTGCGCGGCCGTGGCGGCCGCGGACGCGGGCGCCGACGTCCTGCTCCTCGAACCGGGCCGGCACGTCGGGGGGATGACCTCCGGCGGGCTCGGCTACACGGACGTCGGTGACGTGCGGGTGCTGGGCGGCCCGGCCGCCCGGTTCCGGCGGGAGGTCGCGGAGCACTACGGCGTGCCCGTGGGCCGCTACGCGGGCCCCGAGCCGCGGGTCGCCGAGGCGATCTTCGGACGCTGGCTCGACCACCCGAGGATCCGGCTGGTCACCGACGGCGAGGTCCGCTCGGCGCGGCTGCGGGACGGCCGGATCGTCGAGGTGGCCACCGGCGACGGCCGGACGTTCGCCGGCGGTGTCTTCGTCGACGCGAGCTACGAGGGCGACCTCCTCGCGCTCGCCGGGGTCCCGTACGCCGTGGGTCGGGAGGACCGCACGTCGTACGGGGAGCGCTGGGCGGGACGCCAGGAACTGTTGCCCGGCCGGCACACCATGCCGCCGTTCATCTCGCCGTTCCGGGACGATCCGGCGGGTCACCGCGAGGGCCCCGTGCTGCCACAGCTGCGTACCGGCCCGCTGGCCCCGGTCGGCTCGGGCGACGGCGGCGTCATGGCGTACGGCTACCGGGTCTGCCTCACCACCGACGCCGACCGGATCCCGTTCTCCCGCCGCGACGGCTACGACGAGGCCCACTGGGAACTCGGCCGCCGCCTGTTCCACCACTGGCGCCGCCAGGGTTTCGAGCCGACGGCCGGGGCACTGCTCGGGCTGGAGGCCAACCTGCCGAACGGCAAGTGCGACGGCAACTCGCTCGGGCCGTTCTCGCTCAACGTCCTCGACGGCTCGGCCTGGGAGTATCCCGACGCCGACCCCGTGCGGCGGGAGGAACTGCGGCTGCGCCACCTGCACCACACCCGGGACCTGCTCTGGTTCCTGTCCCACGACCCGGCCGTCCCGGCGGGCGTACGGCGGGAGCTGGGGCGCTGGGGCCTGCCGGCCGACGAGTTCCCCGACACCGGGCACCTGCCGCACCAGCTCTACGTCCGGGAGGCGCGCCGGATGCGCGGTGAGTACGTCCTCACCGAGCACGACCTGCTCGGCGCCCGGCCGCAGCACGACGTCATCGCCCTGGGCTCGTACCACCTGGACGTCCGGGAGGTGCAGCGGACCTGGCGGTGGGTGCCCGAGCATCCCCGACCGGTGGCGATGGTGTTCACCGAGGGCTACCTGTCGGTCCCCGTGCCGCCGTACCCGATCCCGTACCGCGCGCTCGTGCCCCGCTACGCCGACTGCCTGAACCTCCTCGTCCCGGTCTGCGTCTCCGCCTCGCACGTGGCGTTCTCGTCGATCCGGATGGAGGTGCAGTACCAGATGCTGGGGCACGCCGCCGGGTTGGCCGCCGCGCTGGCGCTGCGCGACGGCCGTCCCGTGCAGTCGGTGGACGTCCGGCTGCTACAGCGACACCTCCGGGACGCGGGGCAGATCCTCGGGCTGTGACGTCCCGCCCGGCTGCTCCCCCGCGGCGGACACGGGACGGTTCCGGGCCGCGCAGGCGTCCAGCGCGGCCACGACCAGCGCCCTCCCCTCGGCGGTCATCAGCCACGGCGCCAGGCCGTCCGCTCCCAGGAACACGCCGACCCGCGGCGCGGGTGCGCTGGTCCCGTCCGGCAGTCCGGCACCCCGCGGGTAGCGGAACAGGGCCGGGCGGTTCTCGTCCACGACCAGCGCCACGATCTGCGCGTCCGGCCCGACCTCGGCCACCGTCAGCTTGGCCGGTCCCCGGTAGACCGGGACCACGTCGTCGAGCCCGGCGGCGCCGGGGTCGGCGGGGTCCACGATCCGCACCCGGTCGCGGGCGAGCAGCACCTCGCTGTGCCGGGCGAGCCCGAGCGGGACGAGGCCGTGCCACGCCAGCAGCGGTGCGTCGGCGCGGGCGACCGCCTCGATCGCCGGTCCGTCGGCGCCCCGGGTGACGACGACGAGCGACGCCGCCGCGACCTCGTCGGGGCCCGGCGCGTGATGCCGGCACACCGCGTATCCCCGTTCGCCGAGCAGCGCGGTGAAGGCCTCGTCCCCGGCGGTCCGGCGCTCGCCGGTGACCAGCAGTGCCACCGGCCGGCCGTCGGCGCGAGCGGCCCGGCCGGCGGCGTCCCGCTGCGCCTGTCCGGGCAGCGCCGGCTGCGCCTGGCCGGTGCGGTCCAGTACCTCCCGCACGAACGGCGGAACGACCGAGCGCAGGACGTCGGCGTAGTGGCTCTCGGCCCGCGCCAGGGCCCGCCGGGTCTCCTCGCCCGCGTCGGTGGTCCCGGTGTCCAGCAGGCGGACGGCCGCCAGTCCCGCCGCCGCCATGTCGGCGCCCGCGACGAGCCAGGGGCGCAGGGCCGCCACCAGCGGTTCCGGCTCGGCCGCCGCGCGGCACGCCCGGGCCAACCCGGTGAGGCGCCCGGTCAGCACGTCGGCGGCGCCCGGCCGCCCGGCGAGGGTGTCGCCCACCGCCCGGACCAGCTCGGCGTCCGGTTCAGCGCTCGGCGGCCAGGAGCCGCAGACCCGGATCAGCGGCGCCAGGTGCTCCGCTCCGGCTCCGGCCACCGTGGCCAGCGCACGCCGGGCCGACGTCGCCGGGTCGTAGCCGCCCGGGTCGCGGGCCCAGTCGGCCACCGACATCAACGGAATCCGGGACGGCACGGCCTGGATCATCGGGTTGGTGAGCACCCCGGCCAGCGGCGAGCCGGCCAGCTCGGTGGTACGGCCGGTGAGCGGACCGAGGAAGAGCCGACTCGGCTCGAAGTCGTTGACCGGGAAGTTGTCCCACAGCACCAGGCGGCGCCGGTAGCTGGCCGAGGCCTTGTCGATGTCCGACCGGCTGATCTCGCCCACCACGATGTCGTGCCCGGTCCAGGCCACCGTCACGTCGGGTGGGGCGGTCGCGGCGAACCGCCGGCGGTACGGGGTCTCCTCGACCCCGGCGTAGTCCGTGGGGCAGACCAGCAGCGGCTCCCGGATGCCGCGGGGCGTGAGGAACTCCGCCACGAACCGGGTGCACGTCTCGCCGTGCGCGGCGCCGGCCGCCCCGGCGCCGGGCCAGCGGTCCACCTCCTCGGGCCGGGTCAGTTCGGCCGGTACGTCGTCGAAGAACAGGGCGAACGAGGTCACTCCGGCGTCGTACAACTGGGCGGCCTTCTCGGCGAGCGCCCGGTAGTCCACCTCCTCGGCGAACCGCATCGAGAGGCCGGGGCTGATCGCGTACGTGAAGCGGATGTCCAGCACACGGGCGGCCGCCGCGAGCTCGGCGAGCCGGGCGAGGTCGGGCGCCGGGTAGCGGTGCCGCCAGCGGGCCCGGTGGTAGGGGTCGTTCTTCGGGGCGTAGACGTACGCGTTGAGGCCGATGCGGGCGGAGAACTCCAGGTGCGCCATGCGCTCGGCGTGCGACCAGGGCGGCCCGTAGAAACCCTCGACGGTGCCGCGGGTGGACAGGGCGGGGGGTGGTTGACCAGCCGGAGACGGGATGAGAGCCGACATTCTGGGAACGTTATCAGCAGGCTGTTCCCTTATGAACCAAGCCTTGTCTTGATGCGAAAACTGGTTCTTCCGCGCGGTACATGGGATCGATACCATGCCGCACATGACCGCGTCGCGCGTATCGGAGATTGCGCCCGGCATCTTCCGGGTAAGGGACACCTGCAACGTCTACGTGGTGCGCTCGCCGGAAGGGTCGGCGGGACCGGACGGCGTGACCGGCCCGGGCGGCGCCCCGGCCCCGCGCACCGCCTTCGCCATCGACTTCGGCTCCGGTCTCGCACTCGACCACCTGGCCGAGATGGGGATAGACCGGATCACGGACGTCCTGATGACCCACCATCACCGCGACCAGGGGCAGGGCCTGCCCCGGGCGGTGGCTGCGGGCATCCGGATCCACGTGCCGCCGGTCGAGCGGGACCTGTTCGCCGACGTGGAGGGGATGTGGCAGGCGCGCACCCTCCACAACGACTACAACCTGCGGCAGGACAGGTTCTCGCTGCTCGAGTCGGTACCGGTGCACGACGTGGTGCCCGAGTACCGGCGGCGCGCGTACGCCGGGACCACCGTCGAGGTGCTGCCCACACCCGGCCACACCACCGGATCGGTGACCTATCTCGTCGAGCGCGACGGCCGTCGCCTCGCGTTCACCGGCGACCTGATCTACGCCCCGGGCAAGGTTTGGTCGCTGGCCGCCACGCAGTGGTCGTACACCGACAACGAGGGCCCGGCGATGACGGTGCTGAGCTGCTACCAGCTCATGGAGCGCGACCTCGACCTGCTGCTGCCCTCGCACGGCGAGGCGATGGACGAGCCGCGGGTGGCCCTGGGCCTGCTCGCCACCCGGATGGGCCAGTACGTCGACTCGCGCCGCCCGTACCCCTGGGACCTGCGGGACCGGCTGGACAACCCGTTCACCGCGCTCACCGAACACCTGTTGTTGAACCGGACCAGCAACTCGTGCAGCTACGTCCTGCTGTCGCAGACGGGCGCGGCGCTCGTGATCGACTACGGCTACGACATGACCACGGGCCTGCCGTCGGGCACCGACCGGGCGTCGCGCCGCCCGTGGCTGGCCTCCCTGCCGGCGCTGCGCCGCAACCACGGTGTCACGTCGATCGAGGTGGCCCTGCCGACCCACTACCACGACGACCACGTGGCCGGCATGAACCTGCTGCGGGACGTGGCGGGCACCGAGATCTGGGCGCCGGAGAACGTGGCCGGGATCCTCGAGCAGCCCATGGTCCAGGACCTGCCGTGCACCTGGTACGACCCGATCCCCGTGGACCGGCGGCTGCCGCTGGGCGAGAGCTTCACCTGGCACGAGTACGAGATCATGGTCCACGAACTGCCCGGCCACACCCTGTACGCGGCGGCGTACGAGTTCGTGGTGGACGGAGTGACCGTCCTGGTCACCAGCGACCAGCAGGTCGGCGCGGGAGTGCGGGGCGGCCCCCGCGAGGTCCTGAACTACCAGTACCGCAACCGCTTCCGCATCGGCGACTACCGGGCGAGCGCCGACCTGTACCGCCGGGTCGGCCCGGGGCTGATGGTCTCCGGGCACTGGTCGCCGCGGTGGGTCACCGACGACTACCTGGAGCTGTTGACCGAGGCCGGCGACGAACTCGTCCGGATCCACCGGGACCTGCTGCCGCTGGACGAGTGCGAGGTCGTCGCGGACGGCGTACTCGCCCGAATTGCGCCGTACTACTCGCGGGCGCAGACTGGCACGGTCGCCCGCTTCGTCGTCAGCGTGAGCAACCCACGACCCTCCGTCGAGAAAGCCGTGGTATGTCTTGTGCTGCCGGTAGGCTGGGTCGCTGTGCCGGACGTCGCGACGATCTCGTTGCCCCCGCTCGGGCGTGGGGAGATCGAGGTCGAGGTGACGATGACAGGGCCGGCGCGGCGGCGGGCCCGGATGGCCGCCGATGTGAGCATCGGCGATCTCCACCTGGGTCAGCACGCGGAGGCGCTGGTGGACGTGACAGAAGCTGGGTCGACGTGACGGAAGCTGGACAGGTGGCCGAATGAACAGTGGGCTGACGGTGCCCGACGGGTTCCCTCCGGCACGTCGGCCTACCATCCGGGAGGTCGCCGAGACGGCAGGGGTGTCCCGGTCGACCGCCTCCCGGGCGTTGACCGGTCGCGGGTACGTCGCACCGGCGGTGCGCGACCGGGTCCGGGAGGTCGCCCGCAGCCTCGGCTACGTGCCCGACGCGACCGCCCGGCACCTGCGGCAGCAGGCCAGCCAGTCGATCGGCGTGCTGGTGTCGGACCTGAACAACCCGTTCTACGCAGGGCTGGCGGCCGGCATCAGCCAGCAGGCCCGCAAGCGGCAGTACACGATGATGCTGGCCGACGACGGCGGCTCCCCGGAGGTCGAGGCGGAGGCGGCCGAGGCGTTCGTGGCCCTGCGGGTGGCCGGTGTCATCGTCACCCCGGTATCGGCGCAGATCAGCACCTATCTGGCGCGGCAGCGGATCCCGGTGGTGGAGGTGGACCGCCAGTTCTCGCTGGGCGCCTGCGACGCCGTCATGGTCGACAACAGCAGCGCCGCCCGGCAGGTCACCTCGCAACTACTGGACCTCGGTCACCGGCGCATCGCGATGGTGATCGACGAGATGCACTGGACCACCGGCCGGGACCGGCTCGCCGGCTACCGGGCGGCGTTCGCGGCGGCCGGCGTGCCGTTCGACGACTCGCTGGTGGTCAGCGCCGGCTGGGACGTGGACGCCGCCCGGATCGAGGCACACAAACTGCTCAGCCGGCCAGAGCCGCCGACCGCCGTGTTCGCCGCCAACAACGTCCTGGCCGAGGCCGTGTGGCGGGCCGCGACCGAACTCAACCTGACCATCCCCGACCAGCTCAGCCTGGTGTCGTTCGACGACGTCTCGTGGATGAGCCTGGTCCAGCCCGGGGTGACCGCCGTGGCGCAGGATCCGGTGGCCCTCGGCGAGGCCGCCATCTCCCAACTCTTCGAGCGCATCCAGTCGCCGCTCGCGCCGGTGCGCACCGTGCTGCTCTCGGCCACGGTCACCTCCCGCGGCTCGACGGCCCCGCCCCCCGCCCGCTGACCAGGGCGGCGACGCGTCGGGCCCGACCGCACCGGCACGCCCGCGCCACCGCGACCCGCCCGGCACGCACCCGGGCACCCTCCCTTGACGGCGTCCGGGCTCACTCATAGGCTCTGTCTGGGATCGATCCCATAGACCGCTCGCCCTTCCGACGGCCGCGCCGGCGACCCCGCGGGCATCCCGCCGCACCACCCCCGGGGCCGACCGAAAGGACTCGTATGACCGACCCTGACCCGTTCGCCCTGCCGCCCGCCGGCAGCCCGGTCCCGGTTCTGGCCCTCGACATCGGCGGCACGAAGCTGGCCGTGGGCGTGGTGACGGCCGACGGCTCCAGCCACGGCCTGGTGGTGGAGCCCACCCGCCGGGAGGACGGCTGGCGCGTCGTGACACGACGGCTCTTCGAGATGGGCCGCCGCGCCGTCGAACTCGCCGGCCTCGGCCCCGTCCATGCGGTGGGCATCGCCTGCGGCGGGCCGTTGGACGGGCCGTCCGGCAGGCTGCTGTCCCCACCGCACCTGCCCGGCTGGACCGACGTGCCCATCGGGCCGCTCGCGGCGGACGCCTTCGGGGTGCCGTTCGCGCTGGAGAACGACGCGACCGTCGGCGCCGTCGCGGAGTACCGGTTCGGCGCCGGCCGGGGCACCGCCACCATGCTCTATCTGACCGTCTCGACCGGGGTCGGCGGTGGCGCCATCGTCAACGGCACCCTGCACCGCGGCGCCGCGGGCAACGGCGGAGAGTTCGGGCACCTGACCGTGCACCGGGGCGGTCGGCGATGCGGCTGCGGACGACACGGCTGCGTCGAGGCGTACGCCTCGGGCACGTCGATCGCCCAGCGCGCCCGCGAGGCGCTGGCCGGCGGCGCGGCATCGTCGATGTCGGCGCTGTCCACGTTGACCGCCGCGGACGTCTCGGCGGCGGCCGCCGCCGGTGACCCGCTCGCCGTGCGGGTGTGGGCCGAGACCGTGGACCTGCTCGGCGCGGCGGTCACCGACCTCGTGAACGTGTTCGAACCCGATCTGGTGGTGCTGGGCGGCGGGGTCACCCGGGCCGGGGCCATGCTGATCGATCCGATCCGCGCCCTCGTGGCGCGGGAGGCCATGGCGCCGGCCGCGCGTGCCGCCCGCGTCGCCCTGGCCCAACTCGGCGACCTGGTCTGTGTGGTGGGCGCCGGAACCATCGGCCACGACCTGCTCAACGAGGCCGATCTGGCCGGCGGGCTGGCCCAGGACCCACGAGTGGAGCGAGCCCATGTCTGACTGGTTGGAGACCCAACTGGGCGACCACGTGGCCGTCGCCGAGGCGACCGCCACCCTGGCCGACGACATCCGAGCGGTGGGCAGCCTCGTCTGCGACCGGCTCAGCCGCGGCGGCGTCGTCTACACCCTCGGCAACGGAGGAAGCGCCGCGGACGCGCAGCACCTCGCCGGTGAACTCATCGGCCACTACAAGCGCGACCGCAGGCCACTGCCCGCGGTGACACTGAGCACCGACGCCAGCGTGATGACCTGCATCGCCAACGACTACTCGTACGAGGACGTCTTCTCCCGCCAGGTGCGCGCGCTCGCCCGCCCGGACGACGTGGTCATCGCCTTCACCACCTCAGGGCGGTCCCCCAACGTCGTGGCGGCCCTCGCCGCCGGGCAGGCCAACGGCGCCACGACGGTGCTGTTCGCCGGCGGCGACGGCGGTCCGGCCCGGATCCACGCCGACCACGCCCTGCTCGTGCCCAGCAAGAGCACCCAGCGGATCCAGGAGATGCACACCCTGATGTTGCACGTGATCAGCGAGATGGTCGACGCGTGGGCCGCCGGCGAGGAGCCCACGGCGTGACCGAGCCCGACCACCGCGACGACACCGGCACCCCGCTGCCGGAGCCACCGGCGGGCCCGGCGGCGGAACCGCCCCGGCAGCGGACGGCGGCGCCGGCCCCGGCCGGGCATCCGGCGGCGCCGGTCGCCAACGCTCCCTCCGGCGACCAGCCGCCCGGCCTGTACCCCGCGCACCGCCCGGCGGCGACGCCGCAACGCACCCTGCACATGATCGGGAACGCCCATCTCGATCCGGTCTGGCTGTGGCCGTGGCAGGAGGGCTACCAGGAGGCCCGGGCCACCTTCTGGTCGGCGATCCACCGGATGGAGGAGTATCCGGACTTCGTCTTCACCTGCAACCAGGTGGTGCTGCTGAGCTGGGTGGAGGAGTCCGACCCGGAGCTGTTCGCCCGGATCAGGGAACGGGTCGCCGAGGGCCGCTGGCAGATGGTCGGCGGCTGGTGGGTCGAGCCGGACTGCAACATGCCCTCGGGCGAGTCGTTCGTCCGGCAGGGGCTCTACGGCCAGCGCTATCTCAAGGAGAAGTTCGGGGTCACCGCCACGGTCGGCATGAACGTCGACCCGTTCGGGCACCACGGCATGCTGCCGCAGATCCTGCGCGGCCAGGGCATGCACGCGTACTGCTTCCTGCGGCCCGGCCCGCACGAGTCCAGCCTCACCGGCACCGCCTTCTGGTGGGAGTCGCCCGACGGTTCCCGGGTGCTCGCCTACCGGATCCCGTTCGAGTACTGCAGTCCGCCCGGTGACGTGGCGGGGCAGACCGACAAGTCGCTCGGCGTGCTCGACCACGGCCTGGGCGACATGATGATCTATTTCGGCGTCGGCAACCACGGCGGCGGACCCACCCGGGCCAACATCGAGTCCATCCACCGCTACGACCGGATGGGCTCGTTCGGCCGGATGGTCATCTCCTCGCCGGCCCGCTACTTCGACGAGTTCGCCAAGAACCAGGGCGCCGAGGGGCTGGCGAAGCTCCCGGTGTGGCGGGACGACCTGCAGATGCACGCCCCGGGCTGCTATTCGGCGCATTCCGGGATCAAGCTCTGGCAGCGCCGCGCGCAGGCCGCGATCCTCTCCGCGGAGCGGTGGGCGGTGATCGGCTCGACGCTGTTCGGGCTCGACCACCCGACCGACGAGCTCGGCCGGGCCTGGCGGCAGATCCTGTTCAACCAGTTCCACGACGTGCTGCCCGGCTCCGCCATCGAGAGCGCGTACGACGACGCCCGCGACCAGCTCGGCGAGGCGGTGGCCGTCGCCAAGCGGATCGTCACCCGTACGCACAACGTGATCGCCCGGCACGTCGACATCCCGCTGGCCGAGGGCACCCAGCCCGTCCTGGTCTTCAATCCCCATCCCTGGCCGGTGACGGCGCAGGTGGAACTCCAGTACGGCGCGCAGCCCACCGGGGTGCACGTGGTGGACGCCGACGACCGCGTCACGGTCGCCCAGCGGACCCAGTCGGTGGCCACCACGGACGACAAGGGACGCGGGGCGACGGTGTTCGAGGCGGTGCTGCCGCCGCTGGGCTACCGGCTCTACCGGCTGCGCTCCGGTGCCGCGCCGACGGACGCGCAGGTCGGTGAGCGGCACGCGGGCAGCCTGCGGGCCAGCGACACGGTCCTGGAGAACGACCTGCTCCGGGTGGAGGTCGACCCGGAGACCGGGTGGCTGCGCGGGTTGCTCGACAAGCGGACCGGGGTGGACCTGGTGGCCGACGCCAGGGGCGAGCACACCCAGATCTGCCAGGACCCGACGGACACCTGGGGGCACCGGGTCGTCTCGTACCGGTGGCCGGGGACGCCCATGCGGACCAGCCGGGTCACCCTGCGCGAGGCCGGGCCGCTGCGCGCCCGGCTCCGGGTGGAGCGGGAATGGAACCGCTCCACCCTGGTGGAGGAGTTCATCCTCGGGCACCGCGACGACCACGTCGAGGTCCGGGTGACCCTCGACTGGCGGGAGCGGGCGCACCTGCTCAAGCTCTGCTTCCCGACGGCCGTGAGCGACCCGGTCGCCACCTACGAGATCCCGTTCGGCTCCATCGGGCAGCCGGTCGACGGCGGGGAGAACCCCGCCCAGTCGTGGGTGGACGTCACCGGCACGGTGGGCGGCCGACCCGCCGGGCTCGCGGTGGTCAACAACGCCAAGCACGGGTACGACGTCTCGCCGGGCACTCCCGGCGGGGACACCCCCAGCATCGGCATCACGGCCGTCCGCAGTCCCGTCTACTCCTGGCACGATCCGCGCCAGCTCGATCCGGACGGCTTCTACTCCTACCAGGACCAGGGGATCCAGTCCTTCCGCTACCTGCTCGTGCCGCACGGGGGCGACTGGCGGCAGGCCGGCCTGGCCCGGCGGGCGGCCGAGTTGGGCGCGCCGGTCCGGGCCATGCTGGAGAGCTTCCACCGGGGTCCGTTGCCGGCCGAGCAGAGCTACCTGTCCGACGGCGGTGACCAGGTGATGGTGACGGCGGTGAAGGGCCACGAGGACGGCGGCGGAACCCCGGACCTGATCGTCCGGGCGGTGGAGACCACCGGCCGGCCCGCCCGGGTCCGCATCGACCTGCCGGTGCTCGGGCGGGTCCTCGAGGCCGACTTCGGTCCCAGTCAGCTCCGCACCTTCCGGGTGCCGGTCGACGGGGGCCCCGTGCGGGAGGTCGACCTCATCGAGTGGGACCTCGCCGAGGCGTCGCCCGGGTCGGTCGCGGAGTCGACGATGCCGGCGGCGCCTGGCGGGCGGCGGAGCACCGAGCCCGACCGCGAGTCCTCCGACGCGACGATGCCGGCCGAGCGGCTGGCCCCGAACCAGCGCCGCCGCGAGGTTGGCTGAGCCCGGGCGCGCGGGACCAGGAGGGTGGGGTCGGCCAGTGCCTGCTCGCAGGCGAGCAGCAGCACCCCCACGCTCCACGCGTGCGACAGCGTCAGCAGCATGCCCTTCGGCTGGAAGCAGGCGGTCTGGTAGTACCGCTCGCTCACCATCCCCCGGTACGCGTTGAAGTCGCCGTCGAAGCGCGCGACGAACTGGCGGAAGCAGGCCAGCGCCTCGCGCGCACGCTCGACGTAGTGCGGGTCGCCGCAGGCGGCGGAGAGTTCCGCGAACTCGGCCGTGCAGATCAGCCCGTACGCGTGCAGGTGCTGGTTGGAGGGCGAGGCGTTGTCGGCCCCCCGGGTGGCGAACCGGTAGGTGTGCAGCAGGGTGCCGGCCGGGAACGCGGTGTTGTACGTGTACCGGAAGGTCAGCGTCCAGTCGGCGGCGCGGCGGGCGAGGTCCAGCCAGCGCCGCTCGCCCGTGCGGCGGTACAGCGCCAGGTACGCCATCACGGCGACGTAGCCGTCCTCCGAGGTAAGGGCCAGGTCCACGTCCTCCGGCGCGCCGTGCAGGAACTCGCTCTCCACGAACGGCGCGTAGTACTCCCCGGCCCGGACGGCGGCGGCCAGGTACCCGCCCCCGGCGCCGTCCGGCCCGTCCCAGCGGGTGGCCTCGGCCAGCGCGCCCACCCAGGCCAGTCCCGCGCAGCCGGCCCAGGAGAGCACCTCGCCGGTCAGCGCGTGGTGGGTCGAGCCGAGGTTGCCGTCCGGCCGCTGCCGGGCGACGACCGCGTCGAGGTTGGACCGGACCGCGTGGACCCACGCCGGCCGCGAGCCACCCGGGTCGCCGTCGAGTTCCAGCGCCCGGACGAGGAACTGCGTCGCCTCGGCGAGGGTGCGTGAGTGCAGCGTGTGCGGCACCGGTGACCAGCTCTGCGACCAGCCCCGGTGGCGGTACCAGACGCCCCAGAAGGTGCCGGACGGGGACAGCTCGGCGCAGCAGAAGTCGATGACCCGTTGCGCGGCCGTGACGTCGGCCGTCGCGCCGACCCGCCGGCCGTGAGCCAGCAGCGCGTACGCCCACGGGATGCCGCTGATCCAGCCCACGTGCATGGCCTGCCGGTCCACGGGCAGCCCGTCCTGACCGCTGATGCCCCGGTCGAACGCGACCGTCTCCAGCAGGACGCCGGGCTCGGCGTAGTGCCACCGGCGCAACCCCTCGGCGGCCAGCGCGGCGGCCTGCGTGACGTCGACCCAGGGCCGCAGCGGGGCGGCCGCGGCCTGGCGGGCGTGCTCCTCGCGCAGCACGGCCGCGTAACCGTGCCGGTCCCGGTCCAGCAAGTAGACGGCGAACTCCAGTTCCACCCGCTCGCCCGGGCGCCAGGTGTGCGTGCTGACCTCGGCGGGCCCCGGTACCGCGGATCCGTCGTAGCTGACCGGGGCCTCCCGGAACGGAAACGTCAGGTGCAGGTGTCCGCGGCCGCGCCCGGCGTCGTGCCCGAACCCCAGCCCGGTCATGCCGAGGGCGGTGGTCTCGTCGGCGACCAGGGCGACGCCGCCCTCGCCGGCCCAGCCGAACACGGCCGGGGTGGCCGCCCGGTCGGCCCGGAACTCCCAGTGGTCGCTCACCATGCCGGCGTGGTCGACGCCGTCGACCGCGAACCGGGGATACACCCGCAGGCAGTCCGCCGGCCGGTTCTCGCCGTAGAACGCGCCGGGCAGCAGCCACCACGGCGGGTCGGGGTCGGCGGCGAGGTCGACCCGGTACCGGATTCCCGCGTCCACCACCGATTCTCCCCGGTACTCGACGGTCAGCCGGGCGTTCCGTCGCCCGGTGGCCGACGGCGGCGCCCAGTGGAGGGTGGCGGTGAACGGCCCGTCGGCGGCCGGTTCGGCGCGGCCATCGGACCAGACGACGTCGACCGTGCCGGGCGCGGGGCCGGCCGTCGCACCGGCCGCGTCACGCGGTGGCGTCAGGGCTGCGATGGTAGCGGGCGGGGGGCCGGTCACCTTGGCGCGCACGTCCTTCTCGCTCTGGGATCGATGCCACTATTGAGTCGCCAAGATAGCGGAAATAGGGCCCCTAGAACCAGGGCCCGGACGGCCAGAACGCATTGACACGAGCAAAAAGCGTGTGGTTGCGTCTGTGGGTTCGTTCCCACAAGCGGTCCGGCCGCTCACTCCCCCGGGAGCTTCCCGATGCATCGCTCACTGTCCAACCTGACCCAACGCATCGACCGGGTGCTGCTCGAACGGTTGATCCCCGCGATCTACCGCGACGTCGAACCCGTGACCGTCGAGGCGGCCCACCTGCCCGGCGAGCCGGTGCCCGCCGACGTCGGGCTGGCGCTGCCCTACGCGCCGTTCACCGTGGGCCAGCTGTGGGGCCCCGCCTGGAGCACCACCTGGTTCCGGTTCACCGGCGAGGTGCCCGAGCGGATGCGCGGCGGGCGGGTCGAACTGATCGTCGATCTCGGCTTCGAACGGGCCGGGCCCGGATTCCGCTCGGAGGGCCTCGCGTACACGGCGGACGGCACGCCGATCAAGGGCATCGAGCCACGGACGGCGTACGTGCCGGTGGCGCGGGAGGCGGCCGGCGGCGAGCGCGTCGAGGTGTACGTCGAGGCCGCGGCGAACCCCCGCTTCGACGGCACCGTCACCCAGCTCGGCGACCGGGAGACCGCCCCCGACCAGCCGCTCTACCGGCTCGACCGGGCGGAACTGGCGGTGCGGGACGAGGAGGTGTACGCGCTCGCCCTGGACGTGCAGGTGCTGCACCAGCTCGCCCTGGAGCTGGCCGTGACCGACCCGCGGCACCACGAGATCCGTCGGGCCCTGGAGCTGATGCTCGACGAGCTGGACCTCGGCGACCTCACCGGCAGCGCGCCCGCCGCCCGCAAGCGGCTGGCCGGCGTCCTCGCCTCCCCGGCGGCGCCGAGCGCCCACCGGGTCACCGCCGTCGGCCACGCGCACATCGACTCCGCCTGGCTCTGGCCGGTACGCGAGACGATCCGCAAGTGCTCGCGCACCTTCTCGAACGTCGTGGCGCTCGCCGACGAGTACCCCGAGCTCGTCTTCGCCTGTTCCTCCGCCCAGCAGTACGCCTGGCTGCGCGAGCACCACCCGCAGGTGTACCGCCGCGTGGCGGAGAAGGTGGCCAGCGGGCAGTTCCTGCCGGTCGGCGGCATGTGGGTGGAGTCCGACACGAACATGCCGGGCGGCGAGGCCCTGGTACGCCAGTTCACCCAGGGCAAGCGGTTCTTCGCCGCCGAGTTCGGCGTCGAGCCACGCGAGGTCTGGCTGCCGGACTCGTTCGGCTACTCCGGGTCCCTGCCGCAGCTCGCCCGCCTCGCCGGATTCCGCTGGTTCCTCAGCCAGAAGATGTCCTGGAACCAGACCAACCGCTTCCCGCACCACACCTTCTGGTGGGAGGGCATCGACGGGAGCCGGATCTTCACCCACTTCCCGCCGGCCGAGACGTACAGCTCGGAGCTGAGCGGGCGCGAGCTGGCGTTCGGGGTCGCCAACTTCACCGAGCACGGGCGCTCCACCGCGTCGCTGCTGCCGTTCGGCTACGGCAACGGCGGCGGCGGGCCGACCCGGGAGATGCTGGAGATCGCCCGCCGGGTCGCCGACCTCGAAGGCTCGCCCCGGCTGGCCATCCGTACCCCGGCCGAGTTCTTCGCCGAGGCGGAGCACGAGTATCCGGACGCGCCCGTGTGGAACGGCGAGATGTACCTCGAATACCACCGGGGCACGTACACCAGCCAGTCGGCGATGAAGCGCGGCAACCGGCACACCGAGCACCTGCTGCGCGAGGCCGAGCTGTGGTGCGCCACGGCGGCGGCGCGGACCGGCCACGAATACCCGTACGACGAGCTGGACGCCATCTGGCAGGAGACCCTGCTGCTGCAGTTCCACGACATCCTGCCGGGCAGCTCGATCGCCTGGGTGCACCGCGAGGCCCGGCAGACGTACGCGAGACTGGCCGACCGCCTCGAAACGTTGATCGACGCGGCGCTCGCGGCGCTCACCGGCCCGGGGTCGGTGCCGCTGGTCGCCAACGCCGCGCCGCACGCACGGCCCGGCGTGCCGGCGCTCGGGATCGCGACGACCCGCGCGGACGGCACCGCGCCCGACGTCGCCGCTGACGAGGTGTCGGTGCGGACGGGCCCGGACGGCACCGTGCTGGACAACGGCCTGCTCCGGGTGCGCATCGCCGCCGACGGGACCGTCGCGGCGGTCCGCGACCTGGTGGCCGACCGGGAGGTGCTGCCGGCCGGCGCCCCGGCCAACGTCCTGCAACTGCACCCGGACCTGCCGAACAAGTTCGACGCCTGGGACGTCGACGAGTTCTACCGCAACCGGCGGCACGACCTCACCGAGGTCACCGAGCTGACGGTCCAGGCCGACGATCCCCGGTGCGTCCGCGTCCGGATCAGCCGCCACGACCGGAACTCCGCGTACGTGCAGACGGTGTCCCTCGCCGCCGGGGAGCGGGTGCTGCGGTTCGAGACCGAGGTGGACTGGCACGAGCGGGAGACGTTCCTCAAGGTGGCCTTCCCCATCGACGTCCAGGCCCCGCACTCCAGCTCGGAGATCCAGTTCGGCCACATTCAGCGGTCCACCCACACCAACACCTCGTGGGACGCGGCGCGCTTCGAGATCTGCGCCCACCGGTGGCTGCACGTCGGCGAACCGGGATACGGCGTGGCGCTGGTCAACGACGGCACGTACGGCCACGACGTGACGCGCCGGCCGCCCGGTGACGCGCAGGGCGCGCAGCCGACCACCGTACGGCTGTCCCTGCTGCGCGGCCCCCGCTATCCCGACCCGGACACCGACCGGGGCGCGCACCGCTTCGGCTACGCGCTGGTCTGCGGGGCGGAGATCGAGGACGCGGTACGCGAGGGCTACCGGGCGAACCTGCCGGTCCGCCGGCGTACCGGCGGGCACCCGGTGGACCCGCTGATCGAGGTCAGCGACCCGGCCGTCGTGGTGGAGGCGGTGAAGCTGGCAGACGACCGCTCCGGCGACGTGATCGTCCGGCTGTACGAGTCGCTCGGCGGACGCGCCCGCGCCCGCCTGCGCACCTCGTTCAACCTGGCCGGGGCCCAGGTGGTCGACCTGCTGGAGCGGGCGGACGAAGCGGTCGCCGCGCTGGCCCCGGTCACGGTCGAGGGCGACGCCGTCCACCTCGCCCTGACCCCGTTCCAGGTGGTGACGCTCCGGCTCAGGCCGGCGCAGGCCTGAGACAGTGTGGTGACACCCGGGCGTGATCCTCGCTGAGTCTGTCAGCGAAGATCACGTCCGGGTCGCTGGGTCAGGACGCCGGGTCGTCGGCGCGGCGCAGCGTCACGTCGGCGACCCCGTGACCGGCCACGGTCACCGGGCCGCCGCCGGTCACCCCCGGGCCGGCCCAGTCGACGGTGGCCGCCACCGGTTCGGCGCCGATGTTGCGCAGCCGTACCCGCACCGCCTGCTCGCCGACCGGCCGGACCTCGGCGAGCAGGCGGTCCGCCGGTTCCACCCGGAGCCCGCTGCCGCCCGCCGCGGCGACCGGTCCCGCGTACCGCCGCGCCTGCAGCGGTTCCAGCAGGTTCCGGCCGTACACCCGGACCTGCTCGCGGGTCACGGGGCCGGGGCGCGCGGCGAACCGGTACCGGTACCGCCGGGTCCCGTCCTGGCTCGCCTGGAAGTTGGTGAAGTGCAGGTTGTTCATCAGCCAGCTGTTCACCTGCCCACCGGCCACCGCGAGGGTCCGCGCCCACCGCCCGGTGTGGAAGCCGCCGACCTGCACCAGCGGCGCGTCGAAGCTGCCCCACAGGATGCCGTGGTCGCGGTTGGTCACGCCGACGGCGTGCTGGACCGAGTACCAGTCCTTGCTGGTGTCCGGGAGCTGTTCGGTCTCGGCCGCGTACACCGCGCCGGTGGTCTCCAGCAGGAACTCCGGGTCTCCCACCGCGAACGGGAACGCCACGAAGATGCTCTCCGGTTCCAGCCGCGCGGGCTTGACCAGGTGCACGTCGAGGTCCACGACGTCGACGTCGCGGTAGAGGGTGAGCGCCACGGTGGCCGCCGGGAGATCCGGCGGGGTGACCCGCCACGTGATGGTGGCCAGCTCGGCCGACTCGGCGATCGTCGGTTCGTCCTCGCCCCGGGCGACCAGCCGTTCGAAGTCCGGTCCCGGGTGATCCGGATGGAAGTCCTTGGGCGAGCGCACCACCATCGGGTGGTCGCAGCCGGCGGGGATCCTCTCGATCACGACGGCGCCCAGCCCGTGCGGCACGGCGGTGTCCACCAGCTCCCGACCGTCGCGCTGGTCGACCAGGGACACCACACCGCCGCGCGCCGGATCGACCACCACCCGGTACGGCCCCTTGGCGATCTCCCGGCCGTGCCGCGCCGTCGACGCTGCTGCGGGCGGCGGCAGCACGGCCACACCGAAGGCCGGCGCCCGGGCGACCAGCCGGCACCGGCGGGTCGTGTCCAGCTCGACCTCGACGGGCTCGGTCCGGTCCCGCTCGGTCGGGTTGACCACGAGGATCCCGTCGCCCGCGGCCGGCACGGGCGCCGCGTCGGCCGGGCCCGCGCCGCTCGCCGCGAGCCGGAACATCCCCTCGACGGCCAGGTCACGCGCGAGGTCGTACGCCTGGTACGCGAACCCGGCCTTGGCGTTCCAGTGCGAGTGGCTGAAGGTGGAGTGCGGCTTGGAATACGTCTCCCAGGAGCCCCAGGTGTGCTCGCCGAAGAGCAGCAGGTCCTCGTCCACCCTGGCCAGGTCGGCGACCACCTCGCCCTCGTCGCGCAGCCGCGTCGGCCCGCGCCGGTAGCCGAGCACGTGGGCGAGGGCCGGTTCGCCGTCCCCCCTGAGCATGCTCAGCCCGAGACTCGTCTGGGCCGCCCGGGCGAACGACCGGGCCTCCCGGTAGACGGCCACCTCCCGGGCCGTGGAGCCGTGGCCGTGCGACCACCAGTCCGACCACTCGCCGCGTACGACCGGCACGTCCGCCCGGCTGGCCTGCGACTCCAGCAGGTCGAGGGCCTCGTCGATGGTCGCGGTGCGCATGGGCGGGTTGCCCGGTACGGCGTTCCAGTGCCGCACCACGTCGAGGAACAACGGCGTCGGCCAGCGGTTGTCGTTCGCCGCATGGACCACCGCGACGTCGTACGGGTAGTCCGGGCGCGCCGCCAGTCGCTCGACGAAGGCCGCGATGTGGCGTTGCGCGGCGACCACGTCGCCGTCGACGATCCCCCACTCCTCGCCGATGCCGTAGTGCGTGGACAGCCACACGAACACCCGGTCGCCGCTGGGACCCTCCCACCAGAACCCGGTCGGCTGCTCGTACGGCGCCCGGCCGTGGTCGGGGTTGAGCGCCATGACGAGCCGGGACATCCCCGCCCGGCGCATCGCCTCGACGGTGCCCCAGGGGATCCCGTTGACGTCGCCGTGCTGCTCGGTGCGGACAGGCAGCCCGGCGGCCCGAAGCACCTGGACCGCGTCGTACGCCGCCCCGAACTCCGCGTCGGACGGCAACTGGGTCATGTTGAGGTAGCCACCCGTCACGGCAACCTGCCCCTCGTGCACGAGCTGCCGCAGCCGCGCCGCCCCGGCCTCGCCGGTCTCGGCGAGGTGGCGCAACACCGGCCGGGCCACCTCGAACGTCCAGCGGAACTGGGCCGGGCCCGGTTGCGGGTACGCCTCGCAGAGCCGCAGCACCTCGCCGACGACACGCCGGTGCTGGTCGTCCAGCAGCCGCGGGCTGTTGGTGTAGCCCACGTCGTGGTGGGTATGTCCGATAAGAAGGATCTGGCTGATGGTCGACACTCAGGCCCCCGATTGTGGCATCGTTGTCACACCGGATCCAACTCCACTTCGGCCGCTCTGGCAACCCCAGTTTTGCCTCTGACCTGGGCCGATATCTAATGGAAACATTCTCCACTTGTGTCCGGTCTCACGTTCGGATACGGTCCCGCCTGGTACGGATTCCATGCTGACTTCAGCCTCTTGAGGGCCGGTCCTGCCGGCCCCGCACGCCGTCGAAGGGACCCAGATGAGGAAAAGGCGATCTGCCTTCATAGCCGCAGGCGTCGCCGCCGCACTTGTCGCGACTGCCGCCTGCGGCTCGTCCGAAGGCGACAACGGTGGCGAGGCCGCGAACTTCGACGCCAAGCCCACCGGCACCTTGAGTGCCTGGGGCTTCAACAACGCCGACGACGTCGGCAAGGCCCGGATCGAGTACGCGGCGAAGCAGCTCGACGGCGTCAAGATCGAGATGGACCAGACCGGCTTCGACGCGCAGAAGTTCACCACCCGCCAGGCCAGCGGCAACGTCCCCGACGTGGTGCAGATGGACCGCGAGCTGGTACTCACCTACGCCGCCCAGGGCCTCATCCAGCCGCTGGACAAGTGCCTGGAGGTCAACAAGGTCACCAAGGACCGCTGGTACCCGTCCGTGGCCAACGACGTCACGTACAAGGGCCAGATGTGGGCGGTGCCGCAGTTCTACCAGCCGGCGGCGATCATCCTGAACAAGAAGGCCATGGACGCGGCGGGCGTGCAGGACGCCGACATCGACACGTCGAACCCCGACAAGCTGCTCGCCGCCGTCGCGAAGATGTACAAGGCCAGCAACGGCGTGCCGACGACGCTCGGGTTCAACCCGCAGGCGACCGGCCAGATCAACCTCTGGCTCGTCGGCATGGGCGGCAAGCTCGCCGACGCGGACGGCAAGCCCACCCTGGACGACCCGAACAACGTGGCCGCGCTCGAGCTGCTCAAGAAGATCGTGGACGCGCAGGGCGGGTTCGCGAAGTACAAGAGCTTCACCGACTCGTTCGACATGTTCGGCGAGAAGAACCAGTTCGTCCAGAACCAGGTCGGGGCGGAAGTGGACGCCCAGTGGTACCCCAACGTCCTCTCGCCGTACAAGGACAAGATCAAGCTGGGCGCCGTGCCGTTCAAGGGCAAGGACGGCAACCCGGTCACCCAGGCCGGCGGCACCTCGTTCGTGATCCCCGCCCAGGCCAAGAACCCCTCGGCCGCCTGCAAGTGGGCGCTCGCGTTGACCGAGGAGGGCTCCTGGAACGCCGCCGCCGAGGCCCGGGCCAAGACGGTGCAGGAGAAGAAGTCCATCAACACCGGCCTGTTCACCGGGTCGCCGGTGTCCGACAAGGCCATCCGGGAGAAGTTCGTCAAGCCCAGCGGTGACGCCGGCTTCGACCAGGTGATCAGCACGTACTACGAGGTCGCGGGCGCCGGCAAGAGCGTGGGAGCCTCGCCGGCCGGCCAGCAGATCAAGCAGGAGCTGCTGAACGCCGTCACCGCGACGCTGCTCGGCAGCAAGCCCGCCCAGCAGGCGCTCGCCGACGCCCAGACGGCATCGATGAGCGCGTACAAGACCGTTACCGGCGGCTGACCGCCAGCAACGTTCCTCGTGGGCGTGGCGGGTCCTCGCATGGCGCGGGAGCCCGCCACGCCCCATTGTGGAGATCTTGCGATCCACCCCGGGAACCTCCGGCACCCCGGCACACCATGGAGGCGTTGGATGACAAGTACCACCGTCGCACCCTCCGGCGACGGCACTCGCGACAGCAGCAGGAAGCGGCCGGCCCGGGGAAGGAAGTACAACCGCCGGGAGGCGCTGGCCGGCTACCTCTTCATCTCGCCGTGGATCATCGGCTTCCTCGTCTTCACCGCCGGGTCGATGATCTACAGCCTCGTCATCTCGTTCAGCAAGTACAACCTGGCGACCAACGTCATCCGACCGACCGGGACCAGCAACTACGAGGCGTTGCTGGAGAATCCGAAGGTCGCAAAGGCGCTGGCGAACACCCTCTTCTACGCCGTGCTGGCCGTACCCCTGGAGATCTGCTTCGCGCTGCTGCTGGCGGTGCTGCTCAACCGGGTGGGCCGCGGCGCCGGGTTCTTCCGCACGGTCTACTACCTGCCGAAGATGACCCCGGCGGTGGCCACGGCATCGATCTTCCTCCTGCTGCTGAACGGCAACACCGGCGCCATCAACCAGGGCCTGCGCCTCATCGGCATCGAGGGCCCGCAGTGGCTGGTGGACCCGACGTGGGTCAAGCCGTCGATCGTGCTCATGACCCTCTGGACGGTCAGCGGCACGATGGTCATCTTCCTGGCCGCGCTGAAGAACGTGCCGCGAGACCTGTACGAGGTCGCCGCGCTCGACGGGGCGGGTCCCGTCCGCCAGTTCTTCTCCATCACCCTGCCGATGATCTCCGGGGCGCTGTTCTTCAACGTCATCATCCTGACCATCGCGGCGTTCCAGGTCTTCGACCAGGCTTACCTGCTGTTCTGGCGGGACCAGAACAACGTGGCGCCGGAGGCGTCGCTGTTCTACGCGGTCTACCTGTTCCAGGAGGCGTTCCGGCAGTTCAACTTCGGCTTCGCGGCGGCGATGGCCTGGCTGCTCTTCGTCATCCTGATGATCCTGACCTTCATCCAGGTCAAGGTCGGCAACCGCTTCGTGTACTACGAGGGAGAGCGGTCATGACGACAATCGGCCCCAGCACCGCACCCACCGCAGCCCCCGTCCTGGCCCAGGCCGTGGACGCGGCGCCCTCCGCAGGGCTACGGGAGCCCGAACGCCGGCCCACGAAATGGACCGTCGGGCGGGTACTGCTCACCCTCCTGCTCGTCGGGTTCGCCGCGTTGTTCCTGTATCCCCTGGTCTGGCTGATCGCTGCCAGCCTCAAGCCGGCCAGCCAGGTGTTCGACAACTCGTTGATCCCCAAGACCTGGCGGTGGGACAACTACGTCCAGGTCTGGAGCGAGCTGCCGCTGCTGCACTGGGTGTTCAACAGCGTGTCGATCGCACTGCTCGCCGCGGTGACGGTCGCCATCTCCAGCTCGATGGTGGCCTTCGGGTTCGCGTACTTCCGCTTCCCCGGCCGCAACCTCCTGTTCGGGCTGGTCCTGGGCACGATGATGCTGCCCGGCGCGGTCACGATGATCCCGATGTACCTGATCTGGAAGGAGACGGGTCTCCTCGGCACCTGGGTGCCGCTGTTCGGCGCCAACCTGTTCGGCTCGGCGTTCTACATCTTCCTGCAACGGCAGTTCTACCTGAGCCTGCCTCGGGAGCTGTTCGAGGCGGCCCGGATCGACGGGGCCAGCTACTGGCAGCTGTTCTGGAAGATCGCCATGCCGCTGTCGATCCCGTCGTTCGTCATCGTCTTCCTGTTCGAGTTCCAGGCGGCGTGGAACAACTTCCAGGGCGCGCTGATCTATCTCAACGGGGAGTCGATGGAGGACTTCACCGCTCCGCTCGGCATCGCGTACGCCATGACGAAGTACAGCCCCACGGCCGGTGGGGAGGGCGACTACCAGTACGTCATGGTCGCCTCGCTGCTCGTCACGCTGCCCATGCTGCTGCTGTTCAGCTTCGGCCAGCGGTACTTCATCGAGGGCGTCGCCACCCAGGGTCGCAAGGGCTGATCCTTGGCACGCGGTCGGGGCCCGGGCGCGGCGCCGGGCCCCGACCGCGTCCTCGCTTGTCTGCCATGTCTGTGGCAGCGATCGGCTTCGCCCCTGCAGATCCGTCCGCCGCGACGGCCCCGCGCCCCCCTCCGGTGGACGGATGCCGCTGGCGCTCGTCGCCTCGCCGTCGACGCGAGCGCGGCGCGATCGGGGTCGGGGGATCGCTCGGCCACCCCTTCGGACGCGAGAAGGGCCCGACGCACTAGCATTGCCCCAGTCCGGGACGGCTCTGCTGAAACGAGGCGAAATGCGTTGGTTCCAGCGGTTGCTGGGCGGCGGGCGGGTGCAGCTCGACCCGGGACGACAGCAGGCGCTGCTACGGGACGTCCAGCACCGGTACGGCGCCCACGCGCAGATCCGGTTTCCCGAGCAGGTCGAGGCTGTCACCGGGATGCTGACCGGCGACGACGGCCTGGTGGTGGCGGCCCGGATCGTGAGCCAGGTCGCCGACGAGGCCTACGCGGACCTCCAGGCCCAGGCCCACGAGATACACCGACGGACGGGCCGGCGCCTCCTGGTGCACCGTCGCAACTACCGGCCGCTGTGGCTGGAGGCCGGCCCAGCGCTGCGCTGGCCACTGATCGCGTTGCCGAGCGGCTTCCACCCGTACGTCCAGGTGGCCGCCGCCGTCGCGGTGGTCGGCAGCCAGGCGTCCCGGCTCGACCGGGTGACCGACCCGCACCCGCTGGTGACCCACGTCTTCGAGGTGCTCGACCTCACCACCGCCGGCTGGGAGTACGGCGGGGTGCGGATCGACACCGACGCCGCCGCCCTGGCGGATCGACTGATCTCGAGCGCCGGACAGATCCTCGCGGCCATGGACGACCCGCCCCGGCTGCCACCCGCGGTCCGTGAGCTGATGCGCCGCAACAACACCCTCCACGTGCACGATCCGGCCGGCCCTCGGGCGGTGGGTGCCATCAACCTGGGCGCGAGGATGCGGGAGCGTCTCCTGGCCTGAGGACACCGCTTGTGGCGCCGAGCGGCAGCGGGACTGGGCGAGGATCAGTGCTTCTTCCATCGCGCGGCCAACTGCTGGTACTGCGCGACCAGCTCGTCCCGGGTCGCTCCCCCGCCGTAGACGGAACGCCACAGCAGGTCCCGGAAGCGGAGGTAGTCGAGGTCCTGTGGGGTCGCCTTCTGGTCATCGTCGAGCGGCCACCCTCGGCTCGCCATGTAGTGCTCACCAGCCGCCCTGACGTCGGCCATGCGCACCACGAGTTCGTAGTCTCCGAACGCCGGGTCGTCGGGGCTGACGACGGGCGGGATCTCAGTCTCCGACGTGAAACCCAGACCCGCGAACAGCATCAACACGGCGTCCTGCATCACCGGCAGGTCGCCTTCGCGGCCGGTGACGACGGCCGCCACGGCGTCCGTCGAAGGCGTCCGGCCTGCTTCCACCGCCCAGGCACGCAACGCCTCCACCGCGGCGTCCGGGTCGACCCGCCCGGGCCGGCCCTCCGGGTGCCGGTACCCGCACGACTCGTCCGTGTCGGGCAGATGCAGCGAGAAGCTGAGACCCGCCGGCGTCCGGCACTCCAGGTGGGCGCAGGCGCTGTTGGACACGTACGCCGCCAGAGCGGGAGCCGCCGTATCCGCCGCGAGACCGTCCACCCCTGCGGACAACCGCAGCCGCTCGGTGCGGAACGGCGTGACTCCCACCCGCTGCCAGCCCCGGCCCAGGTCGTAGAGCCCGAGCTTGTTGCCCCGGGAGGTCGGCATGGCGAAGGAAGAGCCGAACGCCTCGCGCACCCCCGGCTGCGACGGAAGCGTGGCGGTCGTCGGTCTTGCCAGCAGCAGTGTCCCGAACCAGCCCATGAGGTCGAACTCTAGGGGGTGACGGAACCTGGGCCGTCGAGCATGTCCTGCAACGGATTTCGTCACGCCTGTCAGACCCCGAAACCCGATAGCCATGTCGACCCGGCCGATGCGATGATCGACATCTGGGTCGCTAGCTCAATGGCAGAGCATTCGACTGAGTAGCGCCTCCGCTCTCCGCCTGTGCGGTCATGGCAGCGCTTCCTTCTCCTTTTTGGATCGAAGGGTTCGGGGTTCGAGTCCCCGGCGACCCACTGTGCCGCGGCTGCACGCCGGCAACCGCCGGAGTCGACCGGACCGGAGGACCACGTGCTCGAGAAGCTGATCATCCAGAGGACCCTGCGCGTGCCGGTCAGCACCGGCCCGGCCGGCGACGGCACACCGGTGGCCCGGCAACTGGACGCGGCACTGCTCGATGTCGGGTTCTCGGCGTCGCGGGCGCTGCTGGAACACATCGGCACCCTGGCCCCCGCGCCGGCGATGGACCTCGCCGCTACGGTCGTCTCGGCGGTACGCGAGCTGGTGGGCGACCACGTCCAGCACAACGCCTACTTCATCGGCTTCCCCGACGACGTGCCGGACACCATCGAGTTCTGGACGGACCGGCTGCGGGCGGCCGTACTCACCGGCGGGGGCACGGCGACCGACGAGCAACTGCGGGACGCCGTCGCGTCGGGCGGGGTGAACCTGCTCGACCTGCCGGCCTACGGGACCTACCAGCACACCTACGCCGAGCTGTTGGCCGCGCACGACGACCTGATCACCGCAGCCGGTGACCGGGTGACCCTGCTGTGTCTCGGCGACACCGCCGACGCGGAGGCGGCACGGCTCTATCTGGCCCTGGCCGGCAGCGCGACGCCACACGGCGAGGCGGACCTCGCGATCCTCAGCGAGCTGGCGGTCGCCTGCGTGGACGGCGCGCAGCCGGCCGAGATTCCGGTACGGGAGAACCGTGCCGTGCTCAACGGGATCCGGCTCGTCCTCGGCCGGCCGTTGGTCGGCGTGGACACGACGACCGACGTGCTGCGCCTCGCCTGCCAGGTCTCCGGTGGGGACGCCTCGCTCGCGACGCCCACGCGGTTGCGTGCCTTCCGGCGCCCGGAGCGGCGGATGCTGTTGGCCGCGCTGGACGAGGTCGTCGGTGCGAGTCCGGAGAAGCTCGGTGACGTCGCGCGCTACGCGGAGCGGTGGAAGCGGCTCGGGGAACGGCTGCACCCGCACGAGTACGACCAGTGGCCGCACGCGCAGGAGGTGTTCGCGGTCGCGCGTGGCGAGCGGCGGGTACGCACCATCGCCGGCCGCGCGGAGGCGGCGATGCGCGCCGGAGCCGTCGGTCGGGCCGCATCGGTGCTGTCGGCTGCGCCGGGCCTGCTCCTGCGATCCGCCGACCGGCTGCTGCGGCTGGCGCCGGCGTCGGAGCGCACCGCCGTCGTCGAAGCGGTCACCGGTGCGCTCGGCTCGGCGTCGGGCCGGGTGCTCCTCTCGCTGCGGGAGCACGTCGACAACCGGCTGACGCCCGCGTCCGCCCGGATGTACGCGAGCCGCTCGCGCAACGCCTGGGTCGGGCCCGACGAGCGGCCGCCGCTGCCGGCCGGGCTGGTGGCCGAACTGTCGTCGCTGCTCGACGCCGAGATCGGCGCCCGGCTGCCGGAGTCGGAACGACCGCTGGTGGTGGACCCGCAGGTGCTCGACGTCGCACTGCCGCTGTCCGGCAAGGCGACCGAGGACGGTTTCGCGGTCCTGCCGAGAGGCTCGCGGGCATCGGTCTCCGGTGAGCTGCTGCGCTTCTTCACGTACTGGCGCCAGAGCAGCCGCCGCACCGACTACGACCTGTCGGTGCTGCTGCTCGATGACGAGTTCCACAACGCGGGCCAGGTGTCGTGGACGAACTACCGCCACGACGGCGTGGTGCATTCCGGCGACGTCACCGACGCGACGAACGGTGCGACCGAATTCATCGACGTGCCGCTGACCGCCCGCGGGCACTACGTGGTCCCGCAGGTCAACATCTATTCGGGCGAGTCGTTCGACGAGGTCGCCGAGTCGATGTTCGGGTACCAGACCCGCACACGGGACCAGCTCGGCGCCCCGTTCGACGCACGGACCGTGCGGGCGCGTTCGCACCTGCGCGGCCAGGGCCGGGTCGCGCTGCCGATGGTGTTCGCCAGGAGCGAGCATGGCTGGCAGGCCGTGTGGCTGCACCTGTACCTGCGGGGCAGGCCGTCGTTCAACCGGGTGGAGGAGAACACGTTCACCACGGCCGACCGGGTACGAGCGCTGATGGAGCGGCGTCACCTCACCGTGTCCTACCTTGTCGACCGCTGGCGCGCGCGGACTGAGGTGACGATGTGGAGCGGCCGGCTGCCGGACGAGCCGGTCACCTTCGTCGGCATCGAGGCGCCCGACGACCTGCCGGACGGATCGGAGGCCTATACACTTGATCGGCTCAGTGAGCTGATCCCTGAGTAGGCGGCGAGAGCCGAGGCCATGCGGGCGCTTCCTGCTATCCCGTTCGATTCGGTACCTCCGCGCAAGCGGAGGATCTGGTATTCAGCGCCCACGCTCTCCTCGGCCCTCGCCTGCTGCTCGCCCGGGTCGCGGTGTCCACCCGGGTGAGCCACCGGGATCCTTCGGCCGCGTTCCCGGCCGGGGGGACTCATGACGCACGTGGGTGCGCGCGCCGTGCGGTGAGGACTGCCGGCGACGTAGCGTGGCCGGCAGGAGCATCTCGATCGGGCGGACGGCGCGCACGATCGGCGGCACGAGCGCGTGTCGGCCTCGGGCGGCTGGGGAGTCCCATCCTGCGGTGGAGGCGACGGTGCGAGCGGTCGCCGCGTCGGGGTCGACGAGCTGGTGCGGCGTTTCAGCGGGGTGCGCGTCCGGCCTCGACGAGGGTCCGCGTCGAGTGGGCCACGAAGGCGCCGTGGTGGCGGATGTGGGCGTCCAGTCGCTCGAGGGTGTCCCGGTACCGCTCCACCGTGAAGTCGGGCACCCACCACACGCACTTGCGCAGGGTGTAGACGACCGCGCCGATGTCGAAGAACTCCATCCGGCAACGAGCGGTGCGCAGGTCCACGATCTCGAGCGCGGCCGCCCGCGCTGCCGCGGCCTCATGATCGGGGTGACGGCCGAGCCGCTCGCGCGGCAGCGGGCCGCGGAAGAACTCGATGAGCTCGAACGCGGAGGCCGGCCCGACGTGCTGGGCGAGGTACGTGCCGTCATCGGTGAGCACGCGGGCGATCTCGTTCCAGTCGGGGGCCACTGGATGACGGCTCGTCACCAGCTCGAAGCTGGCATCGGGGAAGGGCAGGGGCCGGCCTTGCTCGACGGGCACGACCTCGACACCGCGGGGCGACAACGCCCGACGGGCGCGCTCGGCGTTCGGGCGCCAGCCTTCGGTGACGACCATTCTCGGCGGTAGGTGCGGCACCGCGGCGATGATCTCGCCGCCACCGGTGTCGATGTCCAGGGCCGAGGTGACGTGGGGCAGGCGCGATGCGATCAACCGTGAGTACCCCCACGGCGGCCGCTCTTCCGTCGCCCGGCCCTCGAGCCAGTCGAAGTCCCAGCCGGACACGTCCACCGCGGCGGCCTCATCGATCAGGTCACTGAACGTACGCACACCGAGCATCCTGTCGGTGCCGTCAACCGCTTTGCATGGCCACGTCGCGTCCGCTCGTCGGCCCGAACCGTACTCGGAGTTTCGCGATGACGTCGTAAAGCAGCAGGTGCGCGAAGGGGCTGCGGTCGGCAGGCACCCGCGTCCGACAATTGGCGCTGCCGCCCCCGACTCGCGCTCGTTCGAGGTGGCGCGGCGGGTGCTCAGCCTGCGTCGCCGGTGGGCGAGAGCGCGGTCAACCGGTAGACAACGTCCGGCTCGTTGGCGAATCAGCGCGTCCTGCAAAGTGCGACAGCCGCCCTGCTTGTTGGAGGAGCACGTTCAGCCAGGCGAGGACCGAGACCGACCAATCCCTCGGCCATCGCTTCACGGAGTTCCTTGATCGCTTCGTCGACACGGCCCTCAGGTTGCAGCAGGACCGCCAAGCCCTCACGCTCCTGCGCCACGTACCGATCCGCGCGGATCGCGGAGCGACGCGTCCCCTGCCGGTGCTCGTCACCGGGTCCCTGACCCGTCGTGCCAGCATGGCCTCGTGCGCAACCAGCAACGCCTACGGACACGGACGCCCGAGTCGAGAGCCTTCGCGGAGCGCGTACGGCTCGTCATGGACCTGACCTCGCGCCTCAACGTGCTGCCGTTCGACGACCTCGACGCGCGCAGGACGCTCCTCACCGAGATCTTCGGCGCACCGATCCCGGACTCGGTGTCCATCCTGCCCCCGTTCTACTGCGACTACGGGCTCGGGGCATCGTTCGGAGAGGGCGTGTTCATCAACCAGGGGTGCTTTTTTCTCGACTACGGGGGCATCACCGTCGGTGACCGCGTCATGATCGGTCCCCGGGTGACCCTGAGCACGGCCGGGCACCCCGTCGAACTCGACGAACGGTACGACTTCATCACGCACGCGCCCATCGTCATCGAGGATGACGTGTGGATCGGCGCCGCCGCCACGGTCACCCCCGGAGTGACGATCGGTCGCGGCTCTGTCGTCGGCGCGGGCGCCGTCGTCGCGCAGGACGTGCCGCCGCTGACTGTGGTGACGGCGACGAGCGTGGTCGAGCGAAAGCGTCTGAAGCCAACGCCCACCGCGACCTCCTGAAGCCTGTGGCGCACCCGTGCGCATCGGCGGTGTGCAGGGCGGCGCCGAACGCGCACGGTCGGCGGCAGATGGGTGCGTCTCGTCCTCGGCGAGGCAGGCCCGTTTGAAAGCCCACACGGGATTCGACGTGGATGACGCAATCTCGGGCCCGTCCCGGTGGACTACACCGAGGCGAGCGTGCAACGGATCAAATTGGAGGGCCGCCGGTGGAACCAGTCACGACTGCCGGCGGTCCAACCTGACATGCGTGCGGTCGTCTCCCTCGGCTCTGTCCTGCTGGGCCTGTTCGTCGGCGCTCTCATGCTGCGTTCCGGCTGGGAGTTGCCGGTGCGAACCTCCTGCTCAGGCCACGTGTGCACGTCGCAGTCGTGGATCGACGTCGACTGGGACCGCGTCAACTGGGATCTGAAGCCGACCAGGATCGCCTGCTTCGAGGCCAACCCGGCCAACCACGATGTCCTGATCGGGCCCGGCGACGAATGCGTACGGTCCCGCGGCGACGTCATCGAACACCGGGCCACCTACGAAGAACTACGTGGAGAAATCCAGCAACGGCGCACCCTGGCACTTGCGTTCGCCGGCGCCGCGATCGCGCTGCCACCGACCCTCGTCGAGGTGTGGTGGCGGAGTCGCGCAGACCGGCGCCGACGGCACACTGACTCCACACTCCCCCACCCTGCTCGCGGCATGCGCGGATGACCCGGGATCGCCGACATCATGCGAAGGCGCCCGGGCCCAGTGGACCTCGGGCCGCCGGGCGCCGGGGCTGTCGTACGCGATGACGTCGCCGGCGCCCTGGCGCAGCCGCTTCGTGAGCGCGGTGCCGGCCGCGCCCACGCCGGACACCATGACCCTGACGTCCGCGAGCTGCCTGGTGACGACGCGCGGCGCGGTGGTCAGCGCGCAGGCCGCTTCCCGAACACGCGCACCGGCAGGACAGGGCGTCGACCGCCGCGATGTGCCACCGGGGCTCAGGCCGCTTCCAGCTCCCGCTTCAACCGGCGCAGGGTCTCACGCATGCCGCTCCGGTTCGCGGTCGGACGGTCGCCCGCCACCTTGCCGGTGAAGATCCGGCCGAGAACGTGGGCCGCTCCGTTGCGCCGGTCCTGCCAGTACTCGGTCACCTCGGTGCCGCCGTCGGTCTCGCTGAACCGGTAGCCCCAGCGGGCCACCGGCTGGCCGAAGGTGGTGACGTCGAAGGCGAACTCGCTGCCCGGCGTGGCGGTGACGACCCGACAGGTGGTGAACCACAGCAACGGTCCCCGCCGGTTCCAGCCGACGAACCGTCGCGGCTGCCCGCCGTCGCGCCGGGTGACCCAGACCGCGACGCACTCCGGGCTCCATCGGGCCATCCGCCGTACGTCGGCGACGGCCGCGTAGACCGCCTCCGCCGGTGCGGCGACGGTGATCTGCTCGGCGATTTCCGGACCGTGCCCGGCTGCCTGCGTCATGCCGCAACCACAGATGTCATTCGTTCCTCCACGGGAGGTGGTCGGGCAGGTCGCTGCTGACCCGCCCGGGGAAGGCCGGAGCGCGTCGCTGCCGGAAGGAGTCGAAGCCCTCCCTCGCGTCCGCGCTGGTCAGTGCCTCGGCGGAGAGGCGGGAGTCCAGCCGGTGCGCCGGGTACGGCGAGTCCAGAGCGCTGGTGCGGTACAGCATCTGCCGGATGACCGCCACGGACACCGGCGCGGTGGTGGTGATGATGGTCCGCGCGAGCTGGTACGCCTTGTCGAGCAGGTGCTCCGGCTCGTGGACGCTGTGCACCAGGCCGGCCGAGAGCGCCTCGGCGGCGTCGAACGCCCGCCCGCTGATCATCCAGTCGAGCGCGCACCCCATCCCGACCAGCCGCGGGAGGAACCAGGTGGACGCGCCTTCGGCGTAGATGCCGCGCCGGCTGAAGACGTACCCGAATCGTGCGTCGGTGGCGGCGAGGCGGTAGTCGGCCGGCAGGATGATGGTGGCGCCCGCGCCGACGGCCGCGCCCCGGATCGCGGCGATGACCGGCTTGTTCATCGCGAAGATCCGCATCGAGCACCGCCCCGCCGGCTCCGCCCACTCGGCCTCGGGGTCGTCGGGGGTGTCGAACTCCGTCACGGACGGGTCCAGCCCGGCGCAGAAGTGCTCGCCCGTACCGGTGAGGACCACGACCCGGACCTCGTCGTCGCGGTCGGCACGGTCGAACGCGTGGGCGAGTTCGTCGGCCATCCGCAGGGTGTAGCCGTTGCGCTCCTCGGGACGGTTGAGCGAGACCGTGGCGATCCGGTCCGAAACGGAGTAAATGATCTCGCGGTACGTGTCCACGGCCGCACCATAGAGCAAGGTCAACGCCGGCAGCAATGCCGGACGGGTCGGCTGTTCGGTCACCGTCGGCTGTCCTGAGTAGACCATTGTTCCGCTGGTGCCGGTCGGGCAGACTTCCGCCGTGTCCTCCAGTGTCTTCGAGATCTACCGCCGCCATCTCGGCGAGGGGCTGGGGCGCGTCGCCGCCATGCTCCACACACCACTGGAGGTCGGCGCCACGGGCACCGTGGTGCACACCGCGGACGGCCGTCAACTGCTGAACTGCGCCGGCTACGGCGTGTTCTTCGTCGGCGCCGGCAATCCGGTCGTGCTCGCGGCGGTGCGCGACCAGCTCGAACGGCAGGCGTTGTCCACCCGGGTGCTGCTGAACGAGCCCGCCGCCCGGGCCGCCGAGGCGTTGGTATCGGTGGCGCCGGAGGGCCTGGCCAAGGTGCACTTCTCCAACTCCGGCGCGGAGGCGGTCGAGACCGCGATCAAGATCGCCCGGGCGAACGGGCGGCACCGGCTGGTCTCCATGCACAGCGGGTACCACGGCAAGACGGTCGGCGCGCTGTCGCTCACCGCGCGGTCGCTCTACCAGGATCCGTTCCGCCCGTTGCTGCCCGAGGTCACCCACGTCAGGTTCGGCGACCTAGACGAGCTGGCCGCCGTCGTCGACCGGGACGTCTGCGTGGTCGTCGAACCGGTGCAGAGCGAGGGCGGGGTGATCATCCCCGAGCCCGGCTACCTCAAGGCGGTCGAGACGCTGTGCCGCGATCGGGGGGCGATGCTCGTCCTGGACGAGGTGATGACCGGGCTGGGGCGGCTCGGGACCTGGTGGGCAGCGGACCGCGAAGGCGTACGGCCCGATGTCCTGCTGGTCGGCAAGGCGCTCAGCGGCGGGCTGGTGCCGGTCGCGGCGACCCTGGCGACCGCGGAGGCGTTCGCCCCGTTCGACAAGGACCCCTACCTGCACACGTCCACGTTCTCCGCGAACCCCCTCGCCATGGCCGCCGTCCGCGCGACGGTCGAGGTGATCAGGGATGAGAAGCTGGTGGAGCGGGCCGCCGAGCTGGGCGCACGGCTACTCGCGGCGATCACCGAGGCGGTGCGCCCGATCGGGCACCTGGTGGCCGACGTACGCGGCGCCGGGCTGCTCATCGGGGTGGAGTTCCGCTCCGCCATGCACGCCGCGGAGTTCCTGATGGACCTGCTCGACAACGACGTGGTCGTCAACCACTCGATGAACGCGCACCCGGTGCTGCGGCTGACCCCGCCCGCCACGATGACCCCCGACGAGGAGACGCGGCTGGTCACCTCGTTCGAGCGGGCCTGCGCCGGCCTGGCCGCGCGTTTCCCCGCCACCGGAAGCGACTCCCCCGCATGACGCGACGTACCGTCCTGGTCACCGGGGCCAGCGGCGTCGTGGGCACCGCCGTGCTGGCCGAACTCTCCGGGTACGACGTGCTCGCCGCCGCCTACCGACGCCTGCCGGGCGGCTCGAACCGGGTGGTCAGGCTCGACCTGCACGCCCCCTCGCTCGGGCTCGACCGCCGCGCCTACCGCGAGCTGTGCGCCGAGGTCGACGCGGTGGTCCACTCGGCCGCCATCGTCAACTTCTCCGCCGACCAGGCGGAGGTCAACCGGCTCAACATCGAGGGCCTCGGCCGGGTCGTCGAGTTCGCCGCCGAGGCGGACGCGACCCTGGTCCACGTCAGCACCGCCTACGTCTCCCGGTACGGCTGCGAAGGCGGCGGCGGCAGGCTGGGCACCGAGAAGGCGGCCGCCCGGACCGACGAGTACGTCACGTCGAAGTACCTCGGCGAGCAGCTGGTCCGCGACAGCGGCATCGACGCGGTGATCGTCCGGCCGGCGATCGTCATCGGCGACTCCCGTACCGGCGTCATCCGCCAGCACCAGGGAGTGCACCAGCTCGCCGAGTACCTGGTGACGGGCGAGCTGCCCTTCGTCCCGGCGCATCCCGGCACGTTCTTCGACCTCGTCCCGCAGGACATGGTCGCGCAGGCGATCCGCGCGGTGCTCGACGCCGACCTGCGCAAGGGCGACTACTGGCTGACCGCCGGACCCGCCGGCATCCCTGTGGAGCGCTACCTCGAACTGGTGACGGAGACCGCCCGCGAGTGCGGCATGGACGTGCCCGACGGCCGCATCGCCGACCCGTCCATCGTGGACCGGCTGGTCCGGCCGGCGTTCGCGGACGTCCTTCCCCCCGAGGACCTGGCACGGCTGGACGGCGTGGTGGCCGTCTGCGGGCTGGTCATCATCCCCGAACTGCTGCCGACGTCGTTCGGCACGATTCCCGGCGGACCGGACGCGATGACCCCGGCGCAGGCCGAGGACGCGTGGCGGGTCAGCCTGCGTCACCTGATCCGGGGGTTGCAGCAGTGATCCTCAACCCGAGCTGAGGAGGCCACCCGCGATGGAGTGTTCCGTCATCGTGCACGCTCTGCTGCCCAGGGCAGAGGCCAAGGAGTCGTTCGACCGGCTGGCCGACTTCGCGGCGTATCCGGAGTTCACCGACACCGTACGGACGGTCGGGGTGACCCAGGTCAGCCCGACCCAGGTGGAGTCGACGTGGGAGGTGAACTTCCGCCGGGGCATCCTCGTCTGGACCGAACGCGACGAGATCGACCCGGTCAACCGCCGCATCGACTTCGCACAGACCAAGGGCGACTTCGCGACGTTCACCGGCTCGTGGCTGGTCGTCGAGGCCGGCGAGGCGGTACGGGTCGAGTTCGAGAGCCGATTCGACCTGGGCATCGCCTCCCTGGCGAGCCTGATCGACCCGGTGGCGTGCGCGGCGATGCGCGACTCGATCCGCAACATCCTGCTCGGGCTGTTCGGCTCCGACATCGAGGTCACCGTGGTGGAGGCCGCCCCGGTCGGCTGAGCGACCCGCGGGCCGCCTTCCAGTCGCCGCAGCGGCTGGAAGGCGCCCCGCGTTGCTGCGGCCGGGCGGTCCCCTAGTCGAGCAGGTCGAAGAAGTCGTCCTTCGCCGCGTCGACCTTGTCCGACTCGGTGTCTACCAGCGACAGCAGCTGGTTCAGGGCGTCGGCGAGCCGCTTGCGCGCCACGGCGTCCATCCTCAGGTTGGCCAGGCTGGACTCCAGCCGGGTCAGCTCCTCCAGCACCCCGATCGGGGTGGACGCCTGCTCGGGCAGCAGCTCACCGCGCAGGTAGCCGACGAGTTCCCGCACGTTCGGGTAGTCCAGCACCAGGGTCGCCGGCAGCGTCAGCCCGGTCGCGGCGGCGAGCCGGTTGCGCAGCTCGACCGCCGTCAGCGAGTCGAATCCGAGTTCGGGCAGGCTCCGGGTGCCGTCCAGGTCGGCGGCGGAGGTGTGGCCGAGCACCATCGCGGCCTCGGCGAGCACCAGCTCACGCAGCACCCGGTCCTGTTCGGCGGGAGCGAGCCCGGGCAGCGTCCCGGCGAGGTCCGTGCCCGCGGCCCGGGTGCCGCCGGGTACCGGGTCGACCGACGCGGTGGCCGGCGACGCCAGGCCGGCGTCGTGCGCGCCGGCCAGGCGGTCGGTGGCCATCAGGTCGTGCAGCACCGGCGGCACCGACCGCCGGTCGTGCCCGTCGAGCAGGGCGCTGTCCACGTCGACGAGGACCGGCGTCGCCGCGTCCGAGTCGAGCGCCCGGTCCAGCAGGGCCAGTCCGCGTGCCGGCGACAACGGCGTCAGCCCGATCCCGCGCATGCGACGCAGGCCGGTGGCGCCGACCTGCCCGGCCATCCCGTCCGGCAGCTCCCACAGGCCCCACGCCAGCGACTGCCCGGGCAGCCCCTGCGCGCGCCGCTGCTCGGCGAGGGCGTCGAGGTAGGCGTTGGCGGCGGCGTACCCGGACTGTCCGGGCGAGCCGAGCAGGCCGGCGGCGGAGGAGAAGAGGACGAACGCGGCCAGGTCACAGCCGCGGGTCTGCTCGTGCAGCTGCCGGGCGCCGTCCGCCTTCGCCCGCAGCACCGCGGCCACCCGCTGCGGGGTCTGCGTCTCGACGACCCCGTCGTCGAGCACACCGGCCAGGTGCAGCACGGCGGTGAGCGGATGCTCGGCGGGTACGGACCTCAGCAGGTCGGTCAGGGCCGCCGGGTCGGCGACGTCGCAGGAGACGACGCGCACCGACTCCGCGCCGAGCGCGGACAGCTCGCCGAGCAGGTCGTCGGCGCCGGGGGCGTCGGCCCCGCGCCGGGACGTGAGCACCAGGTGCCGTACCCCGCGCCGCTCGACGAGGTGCCGTGCCACGAGGCGGCCGATGGCGCCGGTCGCGCCGGTGACGAGGACGGTGCCCTGCGGGGCCCACGGCCGCGCTCCGACGCCGGTGACGGCCGGGGAATCAGCGGGGGCCCCGGTCTCCGGGCCGTGGCCGTCGGTGGCCGACGGGCGCAGCCGAGGCACCAGCAGGTCGCCGCCGCGGACGGCGACCTGCGGTTCTCCGGCGGCGCCGGCCGCGGCGAGCGCCTGCCGCGACGCCGGGTCGTCGTCCAGGTCGATCAACACGAGGCGGTCGGGGTGCTCGGACTGCGCCGAGCGCAGCAGCCCCCACGCCGCCGCCTGAGCCAGATCCCGGCACTGGTCGCCGACGGCCCCCCGGGTCACCACCGCCAACCGGGCGGCGCCGTACCGCGGGTCGGCCAGCCAGCGGTGTGCCAGCTCGAGTGCGGCGGCGACGGTGGGGTGCGGGTCGTCACCGCCCGGCGGCAGTTCGGTGAAGACGAGGTCGGGAACCTGGTCGCCGGCCGTCGACTCGTCGAGCCAGACCACCGGCCGCTCGGAGCGGACCGCGGCCGCCGGCACCCAGCGCAGCTCGTACCCGCCGCCCGACCCGGACGGCCCGAGGGCGAGCCGGTCGGGGGCGATCGGCCGTAGCGCGACGTGCCGCACCGAGGCGACCGGCGCACCGGACGGATCGGCGAGGACGACGTCGACACCGTCGCCGTCGCGGGTCAGCCGGACCCGCAGCGCCGTGGCGCCTGCGGCGTGCACCTGCAGGCCCGCCCAGGAGAACGGCAGCGCGATCCCGTCGTCCGCGCCGGCGTCGCCGAGCAGGCCGAGGGCGTGCAGCGAGGCGTCGAGCAGCGCCGGGTGCATGAGGAACTCGTCGGTTGCGCCGGCGGCGTCGGCCGGCAGCGTCACGTCGGCGAAGATCTCGTCGCCCCGCTGCCAGGCCCGCCCGACGCCCCGGAACACCGGGCCGTAGTCGTAGCCACCGGCGCGCAGGCGGTCGTAGAAGCCCTCCGTGTCCAGCGGCGCCGCGCCCGGCGGCGGCCACAGCTTCAACCGGGTGGCGTCGCTGGTCCGCACCGGGGCGACGGTTCCCGTCGCGTGCGGCGTCCACGCTCCGCCGGGTGGGCGCGCGTGGATCGTCAGCGGGCGGGTCGGGTCGCCGTCGGTCCCGGCGACGACCACCCGGGTCTGCACGGCGCCGGCCTCGGGGAGCACCAGCGGCGCCTGCAGCAGGAGCTCCACCACCTCGGGGCAGCCGGCGTGCGCACCCGCGCGCGCCGCCAGCTCCGCCAGCAACGCCCCCGGCACGACGACCGCCCCGCCCACCCGGTGCTGGGCGAGCCACGGTTGGGCGGCGACCGACAGTTCGCCGGTCAGCACCGCGGCGCCCGGCGTCTCGACCGGCTCCCCGGGCAGCGGCCGGGCCGCTGGGGTCAACCAGTACCGCCGGTGCTGGAACGGATAGGTGGGCAGTTCCGCGGGCGCGACGTCCCCGCCGACCAGCGCGGGCCAGTCGACGTCCACGCCGCGGACGAACAGGCGGGCCACGGCGTCCCAGGCGGAGTCCCGTTCGTCGCGCCCGTCGCGCAGCAGCGGCACGGCGATCGTCGGGTCACCCGTGTCGGCGTCCAGGTCGCCGACGCAGTCGAGGACCATGGCCGACAGCACGCCGCCGGGCCCGACCTCCAGGAACCGGCTCACCCCCTGCTCGCGAAGCCGGCGTACGCTCTGCGCGAACCGCACCGGTTGCCGCGCGTGCCGGCTCCAGTGCCCCGGCGTGATCATGTCCACCGGCAGGCCCGTCTCGTTGGAGACCAGCGGGATCTCCGGCGCCCGGTGGGTGAGGTCCGCCTCCAGCTTGGCGAGGTCCGCGAGCATCGGCTCCATCAACGGGGAGTGGAACGCGTGGCTGACGCGTAGCCGGGTGGTCCTGCGGCCTCGGGCGGCGAACGCGTCGGCGACGGTCTGCACCGCGTCGCGCGGGCCGGCGATGACGACCGACGTCGGGCCGTTGACGGCGGCGAGCCCGACCCGCGCCGCGGGGTCGGCGATCAGCGGCTCGACCTCCTGCGCGGTGGCCTGGATCGCGGCCATCGCGCCGCCGGCGGGCAGCGCCTGCATCAGCCGTCCACGGACGACGACGAGGCGGGCGGCGTCGTCCAGCGACAGCGCTCCGGCCACGTGGGCGGCGGTGATCTCCCCGATCGAGTGGCCGAGGACGAAGTCCGGCCGGACGCCCCAGTGCCGCAGCAGCCGGAACAGCGCCACCTCCACGGCGAACAGCGCCGGCTGGGTGTACTCGGTCTGGTCCAGCAGGTCCGGGTCGCCGTCGACGACCGCGCGGATGGGGCGGTCCAGGTGCCGGTCCAGTGCGGCGCAGACCTCGTCCAGGGCGGCGGCGAAGCGCGGTTCGGCCGTGGCGAGTTCCCGCCCCATCCCGGGTCGCTGCGATCCCTGTCCGGGGAAGACCAGGGCCAGCCTGCCCTCGCCGGCCGTGCCGGTGACCACGGCCGGGGTGTCCTGCCCGGCGGCGAGCGCCGCGAGGGCGGCGCGGTCGAGGACGACGGCGCGCTGTTCGAACGCCGTACGCCGGGCTGCCGCGACCGCCGCCGCGCGGGTCGGCAGGTCGGGGTGGGCGTCGAGGAAGGCGTCGAGGCGGCGGGCGTGTTCGCGTAGCGCGGGGACGGTCCGCGCGGAGAGCACCAGCGGCGCCGGCACGGCCGCGTCGTCGGTCGCGGCGGCGGGCTCGTCCTGCGGCGCCTCCTCGACGATGACGTGCGCGTTCGTGCCGCTGATCCCGAACGACGACACCGCCGCGCGGCGCGGCCGGTCGCCGGCCGGCCAGGGCTGCTCGTCGGTGAGCAGCCGCAGCGGGCCGGCGGACCAGTCCACGTACGGGGTGGGTTCGTCGACGTGCAGGGTGCGGGGCAGCCGCCCGTGCCGCAGTGCCGACACCATCTTGATGACACCGGCCACGCCGGCCGCCGCCTGGGTGTGTCCGATGTTCGACTTGACCGATCCGAGCCACAGCGGACGCTGCCGGCCGGGGCCGTACGCGGCGGCCAGCGCCTGAGCCTCGATCGGGTCGCCCAGCCGGGTGCCGGTGCCGTGTGCCTCCACCACGTCCACGTCGCGGGCGTCGAGCCCCGCATCGGCGAGCGCGTCGGCGATGAGGCGCTGCTGGGACGGGCCGTTGGGGGCGGTGAGGCCGTTGGACGCCCCGTCGGAGTTGACCGCGCTGCCCCGCAGGACCGCCAGGACGCGCCGGCCGTGGCGGCGTGCGTCGGCGAGTCGTTCGAGGACCAGCACGCCGGCGCCCTCGGCCCACCCGGTGCCGTCGGCGGACGCGGCGAACGACCGGCACCGCCCGTCCGGGGAGAGGCCGCGCTGGCGGCTGAACTCGGTGAACACCAACGGCGTCCCGATCACGGTGACCCCGCCGGCCAGGGCGAGGTCGCACTCGCCGCTACGCAGCGAGCGGGCCGCCAGGTGCAGCGCGACCAGCGACGACGAGCAGGCGGTGTCGACCGACAGGGAGGGCCCTTCCAGGCCCAGCGCGTACGACACGCGACCGGAGACGATGCTGGACGCGTTGCCGGGCATCAGGAAGCCGGCGACCTCCGCCGGGATGGCGCCGAGGCGCGGGGCGTAGTCGCTGGCGATGACGCCGGTGTACACGCCGGTGCGGCTTCCGCGCAGCGTGCGGGGGTCGACGCCGGCGCGTTCCAGCGCCTCCCAGGAGATCTCCAGCATCAGTCGCTGCTGCGGGTCGGTGGCCAACGCCTCGCGGGGCGACAGGCCGAAGAACCCGGCGTCGAAGTCACCGGCGTCGTAGAGGAATCCCCCGTGCCGGGCGTAGGTGGAGCCGGGGCGGTCGGGGTCGGGATGGAAGACCTGCGGGTCCCAGCCCCGGTCGGTCGGGAACGGACCGACGCCGTCGCGGCCGTCGGCCAGGAGGGTCCAGAAGTCCTCGGGGGTGGCCGCTCCGCCGGGAAAGCGGCAGGCCATCGCCACGATGGCGATCGGCTCAGGCTCACCCGACCGTGCGCCGCCCGGCTCGCCGGCCGCGCTGTGGCGCCCCGGGTCCGGGTCCGCGTCCGGGCCGTCGACCTGTGCGGCCAGGTACTCGGCCAGGGCCTGCGGGTTGGGATGGTCGAAGGCGAGGGTGCCGGACAGTTGGAGACCGCTCGCCTCGGACAGCCGGTCGGCCAGTTCGAGCGCGGTCAGTGAGTCGAAGCCCAGGTCGGCGAAGGCGCCGTCCGGTGTGACGTCACTCCGCGGCCGGCCGAGCGCCTCGGCCGCCTGGGTGCGTACGACATCCAACCACCACTGCGTCCTGGAGTCACCCATTCAGGCGGCCGCCTTCCGGATCATCATCGTCAGTGCCGCGGTCGACTACCGGGCAGCGGTCATCCTTTATCGGCCATGGTCGCGGGCACAATCGCCCGTACGGACTCCACAAAGGATCTATGGTCTTTGTCGATCGGCCTGTCTAGGCTGGCCCGCATGATTCTGGCGAGACTGAGGTGAGCCGTTTCGTCGACGCCGTGGTCGGCACCGCCGGGCGGTCGCCGGGCGGCATGGTCACCGGCGCCCCCGCGAACCCGTTGCGGCGCAGCTGGGGGCAGTTGCACGAGGCGGCCCGGCGTACGGCGGCGGCACTGGTCGCGGGCGGGCTGGCCCCCGGCCAGGCCGTGGCGGTCCTGGCCGGTGACCCGGGAGAGGTCGCGCGGGTCGCCCAGGGGACGTGGCTGGCCGGCGGCAGCGTGACGATGCTGCACCAGCCGACCCCGCGGACCGACCTGTCCGTCTGGCGCGACGACACGCTGCGGGTGCTGCGCATGATCGACGCGCGGCTGGTGCTGGTGGGCGCCCCGTTCGAGGCGATGGCCGGCGTGCTGCGCGAGCGGGGCATCCCGCACCTGATGATCGGCGACCTGGACAGCGACCGGGAGTTCACCGTCGTGCCCGCCGACGAGGACGACGCCGCGCTGCTGCAGTTGACCAGCGGCTCGACCGCCGAGCCGAAGGCGGTGCGGATCACCCACCGCAACATCCACGCCAACCTCGTCGACACCGCGGCCCACCTCGAGTGCGGCGACGACGACGTGCTGGTCAGCTGGCTGCCGCTCTTCCACGACATGGGCATGGTCGGCTGCCTGCTGCTGCCCATGTTCACCGGCATCGACCTGGTCATGGTCACGCCCGCGGAGTTCCTCGCCCGACCGATGGTGTGGGCGGAACTGATGAGCCGCTACGGCGGCACGATCACGGCCGCGCCGAACTTCGCGTACGCGATCCTGACCCGGCAGCTCGCCCGCGCCGACGCCGGTTCGCTCGACCTGTCCCGGTTGAAGGCCCTGTGCAACGGCGCGGAGCCGATCGACCCGTCGACGGTGGAAGCGTTCGTCGCGGCCGGCGCACGGTTCGGCCTGCGGCCCGAGGCGGTGAACTGCTGCTACGGCGCGGCGGAGAGCGCCCTGGTCATCTCGCTGTCGGCGCTGTCGGATCCGATGCTCCTCGACACCGTCGACGCCCTGGAGCTGGAGAAGAACCGGCGGGCGGTACCGGCGGGCGAGGACCACCCGACCGGCGTACGCCGGCTGCCGATGCTCGGCGCCGCCCACCCGAGCGTCGCCGTGCGGGTCGTCGACGACTCCGGTGCCGAGCTGGGCGACCGCGAGGTCGGCCGGTTGCAGCTGCGCGGTGACTCGGTGACCCGCGGCTACCTCACCGAGGACGGTCCGGTCCCCGCCCTGGACGACGACGGCTGGTTGGACATCGGCGACGAGGGCTACCTGGTCGACGGGCAGATCGTGGTCTGCGGCCGCCGCAAGGACGTCATCATCATGGGCGGGCGCAACATCTATCCCACCGACATCGAACGCGCGGCCGCCGGTGTCGACGGCGTCCGGGACGGCAACGTCGCGGCGGTGCGACTCATGGCCGGCGACTCGGTGGCGCGGGAGTCGTTCGCGGTGCTGGTCGAGTCACGCCTGGCCGGGGACCCGGCCGCCGAGAAGGCGCTGTCCGACGCGATCGCCAGCCGGGTCCTCGCCGACGTCGACGCCCGTCCGGCGCAGATCGTGGTGCTGCCGCCGGGCACCCTTCCGAAGACGCCGTCGGGCAAGCTGCGCCGCGCGGCGGCCCACTCACTCATCCCTCGTTGACCGTCGCCCCCCGGAGGACATCTGTGCGCTCCCTCGATCAGGCCCACGCCCTCTGCGAGTCGTACCTGCCGGGGCTGCTCGACGGGTTGTCGAAGATCCCGTTCGCGCAGCGGGAAGCCGCCGGGGCCGCCACGCTGCCGGTGTTCCGGGCCAGCGGCGGCCCGAGCCTGGTGATCCCGAAGGACTACGGCGGGCTCGGCGCGTCCCCGTTGGACGCGGTACGGGTCACCCGCGCGATCGGCGCCCACGCGCCGTCGCTGGCGGTCGCGACCACGATGCACCACTTCTCCGTGGCGACGCTGTTCACCTTCGCCGAGAGCATCAAGAACTCGGGCATGGAGTGGGCGCTGCTGGAGGCGATCACCAGCCGCAACCTGCTGGTCTCCTCGGGCTTCGCCGAGGGCCGCCCGGCGCAGGGGATCCTCTCCCCCTCGATGACGGCGACGCCGGTGGACGGCGGCTACCGGATCAACGGGTCGAAGAAACCGTGCAGCCTGAGCCACTCGATGGACCTGCTGACGGCCAGCGTGGCGGTGCCCGCACCGGGCGGCGGCCAGCAGACGGCCTTCCTGCTCATGCCGGCCACGCTGCGCGGCATCACCCGGCATCCGTTCTGGGGCAGCAGCGTGCTCGCCGGCGCGGAGAGCGACGAGGTCCGGCTGACCGACGTGTTCATCGAGGAGGAACTGGTCATCCCGACCGAGAACGGCCCGGACGGGATGCTCGACGACCTGCAGACCGTCGGGTTCATCTGGTTCGAGCTGCTCATCACCGCGTCGTACCTGGGCATGGCCAGCGCGCTCGTCGCACGCGCGTTGGCCGAGCGGCGGGGCGCGGTCACCGACCGCGCCGCCCTCGGCACCCGCCTGGAGACGGCGACGCAGCTGCTGGAGGGCGCGGCCCGCGCCATGCAGGCCGGCGAGACGGACAACGACGCGCTGGCCCGTGTCCTGATGGCCCGCTACGGCGCGCAGGACGCCATCACCGACGCCGCCCGCCAGGCGGTCGAGATGCTCGGGGGGATGTCGTTCATCCGCTCCCCCGAGGTGGCCTACCTGGTCGCGGCCTGCCAGTGCGTCGCGTTCCACCCGCCGTCGCGCGCCAGCGTCGCGGCCCCGCTTGTCGACTTCCTCGACGGCACCGGCCCGTTCATGATGAACGACAGCGCCCCGGCACCGGCCGCGCAGCCACCGGCGACGGCACCTCAGGCACCGGTTGCCCCACAGCCACCGGTCGCGCCGCAGCCACCGGTCGCGCCGCAGGCACCGGCGGCGCCGGCGCCGCCGTCCGTGGTCGCGCCGGCCGGCGCACCCGCGCCCGGTCCCACGATCGAGCCGGCCCCCACCCCGGCCCCTGCTCGAGCCGCCGACGCGGCGCCGGCCACCGTGCCCGCCCCGCGCCCGCAGCCGGCGGTCACCTACAGTCCCCAGCCCGCCGCCCCGCGCACCGACGAGCGGTCGGGGATGACGGCGGACGACGCCGCCGACTGGGACCAGGCGTCCGCCCTGTTCGACGGCGCGGAGGGCATCCGGCTGACCGCACGCGACTGCGACCTGCGGTACTGGTTCGCCAACGTCCCGCAGCGCACGCTGCGCGGAAACATCGTCGGCTACTCGCCGGAACTGGTGACCCCGGACTTCCTGCACGAGCCGGGTCCGCTGCGCGACGCACTGATCCAGGAGGTCGCGTTCCGGGCGCTGGCCGAGGAGCGGGCGGCCCGCGCGATCGGCTACATCGTGGCGTGCGCGCCGGACTCCACGACCGCCGAGTTCTACGCCACGCAGCTGATGGACGAGACCCGGCACGCGATGATCTTCCGGAACCACCTGCGGAACCTCGGCGTCGACGAGCGGGACGTCGCCGCCGTCATCGCGCGGGAGACCGCGCACGACCGGGCGGCCATCCTCGATCCGTTGGAGGAGTACGGCATGCCGATCGTGCGCGATCGACAGGACTTCCTCGGCGGCGTGGTGCTGCTGACGATCCTGGTCGAAGGGTTCCTCGCCCCGTCGTTCGAACTCAGCGAACGCAAGTGGCGGCCGCTCGACCCGCGCATGGCGGACATGGAGAAGGGCGCCGCCATCGACGAGGTGCGCCACCTGGCCGTCGGCACGTCGATCATCCGGGAGCATGTGCAGCGGCACCCCGACGACAAGGAACGCCTCGTCGCGCTCATCCGCGACGGCATGCGGCTGTGGGAGCAGTTGCCGGTGTCCGACCAGCTCACCCGCTGGGAGAACTGGTTCCAGGAAGGCATCGCCCCGCACCGGGCCGCCATCGGTGACTACGAGGTGTGGGACGGGCGGCGGCTGGTCGACACCACGCCCGAGGAGCGCCTCCAGAAGGCTGTCGAGGTCACGAGCATCGTGCACTCCACCCGCCTCACCGACATGGGCCTCGGCCGGGCGTTGATCTACTGACCTTCCATCCCGTGGCCTGGGGCGGTCCCCCAGGCCACGGGCGCGCCTCACGCGGGCGGCGACCTCCCCGCCGCGGGCACCGCGGCGGGGTGGCTCTACACGGTCGTGCGCTCCGCGTCGAGGTGGGCGTTCTCGCCGCGGATCCCCCACCGGCTGTAGAGCGGTCGCAGCGGCCCGGGCACCCACCAGTTGAGCCGGCCGAGCAGCCGCATCGTGGCCGGCATCAGCAGCGCCCGGACGACGGTGGCGTCGACGACGACGGCGAGGGCGAGCCCGATACCGATGATCTTCACGACCAGCACGCTGGCGGTCGCGAACGACCCGATCACCACCACCAGCAGCAGGGCCGCGCTGGTGATGATCCGGCCGGACCGCTGCAACCCGACCGCCACCGCCTCGGTGTTGTCACCGCTGAGGTCGTAGTGCTCGCGGATGCGCGAGAGCAGGAACACCTCGTAGTCCATCGACAGTCCGAAGGCGACGGCGAAGATCAGGATGGGTTGCACCACGTCGATGTTGCCGGTGGAGGTGAAGCGCAGCAGCCCGGCGAGGTTGCCGTCCTGGAAGACCCACACCACCGCGCCGAACGCCGCGGTCAGGCTCAGCACGTTCATCAGGATCGCCTTGACCGGGAGCACCAGCGAGCCGAAGGACAGGAACAACAGCACGAACGTGGTGACCACGACGAGCAGCGCCATCCACGGCAGCCGCTGCGCGAGCATGTCCATCAGGTCGGCGAACCCGGCGGCGTCGCCGCCGACCAGCACCGTGCCGGACGGCGGCGGTGCGACGTCGCGGACGGCGTCGACGAGGTCCCGTCCCTGCTCTGAGATCGGTTCCGCGTCGAAGCGGACGGTGACCCGCGCGGTGTCGCCGGCCAGACCGCTGAGGTCCGCCTGCCGTACGCCCGGCAGGGCGGCCACCCGCTGCACGTACGCGGCGATCTCCTCCCGGCCGGGAGAACCGGTCACCGGGCCGTCCAGCGTGACGATGGCCTCGATGGGCCGGGTGACGCTGTCCGGGAACGACCGCTCGATGGTGTCCTGGACCTGCCGGCTCTCCGCCGAGGCAGGCAGCACCCGGGTGTCCAGCCAGCCGTACGAGATGCGCAGGAACGGCAGTCCGAGAACCACCAGCACGGCGATGACCGCGCCCCCGATGAGTACGGGTCGACGCATCACCGTCCGCGCGATCCGCGCCCACGCGCCGGAGTCCGGGTCGGTGTCGACCGGCCTGCGGCGCCGCTCCCGCAGCCGCAGCCCGAACAGGGACAGCATCGCCGCCATCACGGTCATCGCGAAGAACCCCGCCAGCAGCACCGCGGCGACGCCTCCGACGGCGATGGAGCGGAGGAACACCTGCGGGAAGACGGCCAGGCTGGCCAGCGCGAGCGCGACGGTCACCGCGGAGACGACGATGGTCCGACCCGCGGTGACCATGGTCCGCCGCAACGCCTCCGGGACGGGGTGGCCGGCGCTGAGTTCCTCCCGGAACCGGCTGACCATGAACAGGCTGTAGTCCACGGCCAGCCCGAGACCGAGCAGCGTGACCACGTTGACCGCGAAGATCGAGATGTCGGTGAACTGCGCCAGCAGCCGCAGGCCGGCCATCGAGCCCACGATCGCCAGCACTCCGACCACGACCGGCAGCAGCGCCGCCAGCAGGTTGCGGAAGATGAGCACCAGCAGCAGGAACAGGATCGGCAGCGCCAGCGCCTCGGCCCGGGTGAGGTCGGCCTTGCTCTGGCTGTTGACGTCGTCGATCAGCGCCAGCGGCCCCCCGACGGTGACGTCGAGGTCCGGACTGGTCAGGCTGTCCTTGATGGCCAGGTAGTTGGTGAGGCGGTCGTTCTCGGTGGCGCCGGCGATCTGCACCGCCGCGAACGTCTCGTGCCGGTCGGTGCTGACCAGGGCGGGAACTCTGGCCCGCCAGTAGTCGGTCACGCCCTCGACCCGGTCCGCCGGCAGCCCGTCCAGCACGCGGCGGGCGGCGTCGGCGTACGCGGGGTCCTCCACCGTCCAGCGGTCGCTGCCGAACAGCACGACGACGTCCGCGTCGTTGCGTCCGAGCGCCTCGCGTTCGACCTCGTCGGCGCGGGAGCTCTCACTGGCCGCGTAGGTGAACCCGCCGACGGCCAGGTCGTCGAAGGCGCCGGCTCCCCAGCCGCCCGCGGCGACCAGGAACACCGCGGCGGCGGCGATCACCCACCAGCGCGCCCGGTGCGCGAGCCGGCCGAGGAGATCCAACATCGCAGTTACCCTTCGCTCGACCGCGGTGGCGCGGAACGACGCGGCGCCGGCACGGTCAGGACCGGCGCCGCGTCGGGGTGATCAGGGGACGAGGACGCTCAGTTCCAACGCCCGATGCCGATCGGCTGGGCACCGGAGAGCAGCTTCTCCCGGAGCGCGACCCGGCGGATCTTCCAGGTGCCAGTCCGTGGGAATTCGTCCCACTTTATCTGGATCGGCGCGGCCATCGGGCTGAGGTCGGCGACCGCCCGCTCCCAGTCGGCCTTGTCCAGCGGTACGTCGTCCGCGGTGCTCACCACGGGTACCGGCAGGTCACCGGCGACCGGAAGGATGACGACCTCGGTGGTGTACTCGATCCGGTCGAGGATGAGGTCCTCGAACTCGATCGCGCTGCCACCGGGGATCCGGTCGATCTCCCGGTCCACGATCCGCACGGCGCCCCACCTGTTGATGACCGCGAGGTCGCCGGTGTTCCACCACCTGCCGTTGCACTTCAGGTCGTGCCGGTCCTGCTCGCCCACGTACGCGAGGCACCGCCCCGGCTGGTCGATCTCGATCAGGCCGACCTGGCCGCGCGGGACCTCCTTGCCGGTCTCCGGGTCCACCGCCCGCATCTTGGCGTGGAACGGGATGGGCCAGCCGATCAGCTGCGTCGGCGGCGGCCGGTGCCCCCTGCGGCGCACGACGAAGCGGAAGAACGGCCGGATGCACAGCGCGCCGTTCTCGCTCTGGCTCCACGACTGGACCCAGATCGGGAACCGGCGCTTGGTGGCGGCCATGAAGGTGCGGATCGTGCGGGTGTGGATGGCGTCGAACGAGTTGACGTACTCCCGCACGTTGCTGAACAGGCCGGCGGGGTCGCGGGCCAGCGGCTCCCAGGCGAGGTAGATGTTCGGCAGCGCCTCCACCAGTGTCGGCTTGTGCTCGGCCAGCAGCTCCCGGACCCGTGGCGAGAGCGGGTCGGACAGGTAGATCACCCGCGGGCCGACCGCCGCCATCGCCAGCTGCATGGTGGTGAGCCGCTCGTGCGTGTAGGGGTCGCAGAACGCCACCGTGTCGCTGCGCCGCAGCCCGAACCGGGGCCACCGCTCGGTCTCCACGATCGCCATCGCGTAGATGGACTCGGCGGAGTGCATGACCAGCTTGGGAATGCCGGTGGTGCCGGAGGTGTGCGTGATGACCACCGGCTCCTTGAACTCGCGCATGTTCGGCTGGACCGGCGGCGCGTCCTTGAAGTCGTCCAGGCGCAGCACGTCCGGCCGGTCCGCGACCGCGTCGACGCTGATCGTCCGTACGGTGAGCTCGGCCACCACCTCGGGGGTGATGCCGCACTTGTCGAGGTGCTTCTGGTCGGTCAGCAGGAACGGTCGTTCCAGCCGCTTCAGCATCGGGATCATCGCCTCCGGCCCGTAGGAGCCGGAGAACATGCAGGGAATGGCGCCGATCCGGGCGATGGCGCAGCCGAGAACGACGATGTCCAGGTGGTTCTGCTTGAGGATCGCCACCCGGTCCCACGGGCGCACGCCCGCCTTGTGCAGCCAGGCCGCCGCGCGGTCGACGAGCTCCGCCCACTGGGTGTAGGTGCGGGCTTCGGCTCCGCCGGGGTCGATGTCCGGCGGGCGATCGACGATGACCAGCTCGTCCGGGGCGGTCTTCGCCGCCACGTGCCAGGTCTCGCCCATCTTGGAGTGCTTGGGCACGCGCGAGAAAGGGCTCAGCCGACGGCGCCACCGAGTGGGCGTGAACTCGGTGAGGAACCGCGGAATGGGCCGCTGCGGCTCGACGTCGTCGCCGGTGACTGTCGAATCGGCGGGTGAGGCCACGAGCGCGTCCTCCTGATCTGGAAGCTTGGGGAGGTCGGCCGACGACGAACGGTCATCGGCCGTCCGATTGGCCGGTAACGATATCGACGTTGTCCGGCGCGGACCAGATCTGGGTGGACGGAGATCCGACCACGAACGCCTCCGAACTCCGGACCGTCCGACCAGTGTGGACGGATCGGCGACCGGCCATAATGCGCCCCCCTGGCACGATGGTGACGACCCGGCGCCGGCTTCCGCCCGATCCGGTACGCCCGGTGGGTGGCCCGGTCCGCCAGGGCCGACCCGGTGGTGGGTCGTGGTCGCCACCATCGGGTGGGCTGGTGGTGTTCGCGGTCGCGGGGGTCGTGCGGTGCGGCGGCCGGCGGGGCTACACCGTGACGACGATCTTCCCCGCGGGATGGCCCTGGGCGAGGTAGCGCATCGCGGCGGGCGCGTCGGCGAGAGCGTAGCTGCGGTCGATGACCGGGGTGACCGAGCCCGCCTCGATGAGGGTGGTCAGTTCCTCGAGGTCCTCGTAGCGCTCCCGAGCGGTCACGCCGAGCACCCGCTGGCTGCCGGACAGGGAGAGCAACGGCGCGGCCATCTGGCGTTGGAAGCCGCCGAGCAGCCGACCCGTGGCGTGGCCGCCACCGACGAGGGCGATCGTGCCGCGCCGTGTGGTCGCGCGCCGCAGCAGCGGCAACGGCCGGTTGCCGGCGGTGTCGACGACGATGTCGTATCGCGCGCCGCCACGGTCGATCTCGTGCCGGGTGTAGTCGATGACGTCCTCGGCACCGAGGGAACGCACCAGCTCGATCTTCGAGGGGCCGCAGACACCGGTCGCGCTCGCCCCGTACACCGTGACCAGTTGGACGGCGAACGACCCGACGCCTCCGGCGGCGCCGATGATCAGCACCCGCTGTCCGGGCTGCACGCGTGCGTCGCGGATGCTCTGTAGCGCGGTCACCGCGGAGATGGGCACCGCCGCCGCCTGCTCGAAGGTGAGGTTGGCCGGCTTGGGTGCCACCCGGTGCTGCCGCGCCGTCGCGTACTGGGCGAACGAGCCGCTCTGACAGGTGCCGTACACCTCGTCGCCGGCGCGCAAACGGGTCACGCCGGCGCCGACCGCCACCACCACACCGGCGACGGCCCGACCGAGCACCGCGACCCTGGGTCGGCGCAGCCCGGCCGCGAGCCGCACCGCCATGGGCAGGCCGGTCATGAAGATCCACACGCCGGGGTCCACGCCGGCGGCGCGTACCTCGATGAGCACCTCCTCGTCTCCGATCGAGGGTTTGCCGACCTCGCGGAGCTCGAGCACGTCGGCCGGGCCGTACACGTCTCGGACGATCGCCTTCACGGCTTCTCCTCGGGGGAGTCGGGGTACTGGAACACGTCGTCGAGCGGAACGCCGAACACCCGGGCGATCCGGAAGGCCATTTCCAGGGACGGCGAATAGCGGCCCTGCTCGATGGCGATGAGGGTCTGCCGGGTCACGCCGATGCGCTCGGCGAGCTCGGCCTGGGTCATCTCGCCGTGCGCGAAGCGCAGCGCGCGGATGCGGTTGGTGACCTGCGTCGGCTTCACCACTGCGGGAAGCTCCTGCGGTACACGACGACCTTGGTGATGCCGCCGACGATGGCCGACAGCACGAAGCACAGGTAGATGACGTTGGCGATCCAGAACCGGTCCCAGTCCGCCATGGCCATGGACATCGCAGCGACCGCGCCGATGACGACGAACGACTGGCCGACGTGGTCGCCGAGCCGCCCGATCTCGCGGTCCCGCACGTCCTTGGCGCGCGACGCGCGCGGATCCACGACGGCCATACCGGTCTCCGCCACGATCGACGCGACGATGGCCGCGCCGACCGTCCACAACAGCGCGCTCGCGTACGGCACGTCGGGCAGCGAGCGACCGTCGGCGCGGCTGGCGATGAGGGCCACGTAGGCGGAGTAGCCGAGCACGGCGGCGACCAGCCTGATCCAGGCGCGCTTCTCTTCGTGCGTCACGACAAGCCCTCCGGATGTCTGGAATCTTTGACATCACCAAGGTACTGAATTTTTGACTTCGTGTCTAGAAATCTTTACATCACCCGGCGCTGTCGCACCGCAATCCGGGTACTCGGGCGCCGCTGGTGGGTGGTCCTGCCGCGTCGGTGCTCTCCGGCATGAACACTTCGCGTGCCGCCCTCCGCATGATGAGGTGGCAGGGTGATCGACCCCGATGAGGCGGCGGCTGTCCCGCCGTCGACGCTGGCCTGGGTGAGCCGGCACCTGGAGCTCGGCGAACGGATTGTCAGGACCGAGGCGCTGCACGGCGGCATCACCGCCGAGATGCGGAGGCTGACCATCGGCACGCGGGACGGAAGCACCCGTGAGCTGGTGCTGCGAAGCTTCGTCGACCCCATCTACGTCAGACACGCCGAGGACTGGCTGCATCGGGAGGCCGACGCCCTGTCCCTGCTCATGGGGACCGGCGTGCCGGCTCCTGAGCTGGTCGCCGTCGATCCGACCGCCGCGCATTGCGCGCATCCATCGCTGTTGATGACGCATCTGGCCGGCCGGACGGTCCTCGAGGACGAGGGACTGGAGACGCGCGTTCCTCTGCTGGCCCGTCAACTCGTCGCGATCCACGCGGTGCGGCCCGCCGAGCGGCCCCGGGAGTACGTGGCGTTGACGACCGCCGACACCGTCGTGACGCCGAAGGGCGCCGACGCGGCGGCATGGGCCGCGGCGATCGACGTGATCCGCAGGCCCGCGCCGCCCTACGAAGGGCGATTCCTGCACCGGGACTTCCAACCGGGCAACGTGCTGTTCGACGTGCCGCCCGCGGGGTCGGCAGGTGCCCGGATCGCCGGCGTCGTCGACTGGGCAGCGACCTCCTGGGGCCCGGCAGATCTCGATGTGGCGCACTGCTGCACCAATCTCGCGCTGCTGCACGGCCCGGCGTGGGGCCTGCGGTTCGCGCAGGCGTACGAGGAGGCCGGCGGGGTGCTGGCCGCGGCCGCGAGCGAGCGGCTGTACTGGCAGGTGCGGGACGCGCTGGCGTGCTCGGAGGAGGTGCGGGTGGTGGCGCGGCCATGGCGGGAAGCGGGGAGGACGGAGCTGACGACGCGGGCCGTGGAGGAGCGGCTGGACGCCTATGTCACCGCCCTGATGGACGCGCTGGGCTGAGCCGAGGCGGTCGGGCGCGGCCCTTGGGTGATGCGTTCAGGGGGAGGCTCGCACCGCCACCCGCTCGGGGGCAGAGCTCCGTACGCCGCGTCGTGCGCTCGCGGGGGACGTACCGTCGAGGGGTGGACGTGCTGCTGCGCGGCGGGCCGGGTGACGGACGGGTGGTGTTCGGCGGCGGGGAGGTCGTCGTGTGGCAGGCCTGCCTGTACGAGATCACGACCGAGTACGGCCACCGGCGCGGCCGGGACCTCCGGGTCTACCGGCACCGCCCCGACTGCTGCGAGCCGTACGGCCGAGGCGCCGAAGACCGCTGCGAATGACCCGCCCCGCGCCGAGCGGGGTCGGCGGGCGATCACCACGATGCCGCCACCGAGCCTGGCCGAGCCGACGGGGTGCCGCACAGCGGATTGTGGATCGCGCACGGCCCGCCGCTATCCACGACCCGGGATGACTGCCAGGGCGGTCTCGGCGAGGCCTTCGAGTTGCCGGGTGTCGGCACCGTCATGCCGGTCGAGATCATGCACCCGCGCCCGGGACCGGTGATGAACTCGCGGGCGGCCCGGGCCAGGTACTCGGCAACGGCTCGGCGGAACGGGAGTCGATCATCGACGCCACCGGCGGAACCCACCTGTGAGCTTCGACGACGGGGCCGCCTGGGCGTCAGGTGTTGACCGGACGACGGGCGACCAGGCGCACGTGGGTGACCGGCCAGTCCAGCGGCTCGCCCGCCGGGGTGCTGAGGGCGGCCACCGGGGCGAGACGGTTGGTGATGATCCAGTCGTTGCGGGACGTACCGCTCGCGGCGTCGATCTCGAAGCCGACGTCGGTGAGCAACGACTTCCAGTCGGCGTACTCCATGCCGCAGAACTGCTCCTGGGTCTCCGACAGCCAGTTGTCGGTGTAGTCCTTGCGGGTGAGGAAGTCCATCGCCGCGCCGAGGGTCAGCTCGACCGTGCCGTCCGCCCCGTCGACCGGGCGGTACGCGAACGGGAACCGGTAGTCGACCGCGAACTGGTCCAGTCGGGCCCGGGTCGACAGCGCGCGGACGTGCGCCGCCACCTCACCGGGCGGCGCGGCCGCCAGGTCGGTACGCGGCCGGGGCGGGTTGAGGCCGTCGGTCGTCGCCAGACGCAGGTGTACCGTCCGGTCCTTGCCGTCCGGCCCGCACACGTCGCTGTTGATCCACACCCCGTCGGGCACGGTGTGGTCGTAGAGGGCCCGCACGAACCGGCGCAGCGAGGCCATCCGCTCGCCGTACGACCAGATCTCGTGGGTCAGCGCGAAGGTCATCGTGGTGTCCACGGAGCGCGGCGCGAACACCGCCCCGCCGAGCACGTTACGCCGGTAGAAGAAGACGTTCGGGTTGGTGAACACGCCCTGCGCCTTCTTGTGGACGCACTCCTCGTACAGGTGCCGGGCCACCTCGACGCCGATCAGGTCGCTCTCCCGCAGGGCCGGCTCCCGGTCGGCCAACTCCAGGACGGCGCCCGCGCCGCAGCCGACGTCGACGATCCGCCCCGGCCGCACGTGCTCGCGCACCGCGTCCCACTTGCGCTGCGCGGCGTCGCTGAACGCCTCGGCGTACGTCCGGTAGTCGCGGGTGGTGGTCAGCCCGCCCTCGTCGCCGACCACCGGGTCGTTCACCACCGAGCGGACCAGGTCGTCGAGGCGGTAGCGGCGGTACACGTCGATGGTCGCCGGGTGGGTGAGCTCACGCCACGACGGGTCGTCGTCCGCCAGCCGCAGCAGGACGTCCCACGGCCGCACCGGCGCCGGCTCGACGTCGGCCTCCACCCCGGCGATGCGGAACCCGAGCCGTTCGTACATGGCGGCGACCTCCGGGGTGGAGCAGGCGACCACCGTGTCCGCCGGGGTCAGCTCCAGCCCGGTGGACGCCGCGACGGTCTTGAGGGTCACCTCGGCGAACCGGTCGGTGGGTGTGGTGTCGAAGATCGGCACCACCACCGACCGGAGCCCGGCGAGCACGCTGAACCGTTCGATCGCCGCCTCCCGACGGTGGTACGGGACCGGGTTGCGCCGGGTGTTCTCGTGGTTGGCCGAGGTGACCGCCCAGACCACGGTCGTCCCGCCGGCGTCCTCACTCCCGGCCGCACCGTCACCGTCGGCGAGGGGGCCGTCGCCCTGCGCCGCGAGCTGGCGAAGGTACCCGGCCTGGAAGCGGGTCAGCAGGTGGTGGCGGCCAGGAAAGAGCAGGTAGCGCGGCATGCCACGTTCCTAGCCGATGCCTGCTGGGCGGTGCGCGGCAGGGGGTGCCCGTCAACCGACCCGAGGGTCAGCAGCCCTCGACGGACGGCGCGGACCGCCCGAGACTCGGAGCCGCGCGGCACGTTTCAGACCAACGGCGCGTACCACCGGGCGCCGGTGACCCGTATCCGACTCGACTGCTCGCGGTTCCACTCCACCCGCATGCCGTACGTGCGGAGCACCGGAAAGACGATCTCGTCCAGTAGCCGTTCCACGTCGGCCTGGTAGCGGGCCCGCTGTTCGGCCTTTGGCAGGGCGGCATAGGCGGCCTCGTCGAAGTCCGCTGCCGGATAGGCGCCGTAGCCGAGGTAGACCGCCCCGTCCTCGCTCGCGATCAACGACTCCGTGTCCTGGCGGTGGTACCAGAGGTATCCGTGCCAGTGCCGGGAGTCGTCCCGCTCATCGTGGATCTCAGCGGCCGCGCAGGTGCCACAGCAGCTGAAGTCCTCCCTGGCCAACACGCCGAGCTCGTTGAGATCGACGAAGGCACGGGTGAGGTTGCTCCGCACCGCACCCCACTGGCGCTGCTGCTCCCGCCGGACGGCCAGAGCCTTCTCGTACGCCGCCCTGAGTTCCTCGTCGGTGGCGCCGTGGCGCAGCTCGTCCTGGTCGAGAAATTCCACGAACTCGTCGGCGTCATCCTGGCCGCGCACGACCCAGTCCCAGACCTCGGCCTCGATCGCCCCACGGCCCGGCTCAGTGATCCGCTCGGTGAGGAACCTGACGCCCTCAGGGCGATCGTTGTAGATCCATCCAGTCACGGCAGCGATGCTCGCAGAGGGCTGTGACAGGTCTGAGCCAGGCCGTGACCGGCCGTGGCAAGCACCACCTCGCCCGCCGGGCCGTGCCTCGGCTCGTCCCATCGCTCCGGGCTTGCTAGGTTCCGCGCATGATCGACACTGCTGCGGCGGTCGAGTGGGTGGTCGCGCACGGCGACGAGTCCGACAGGCACCGGCTGGCGACGGTGCTGACCGGGGTGTGGCCCGCGCCGCTGGACGTGGCGGACGCGTTGTTCGCCGACCAGTCCCCCGAGGGCGGTTTCCCCGCGCCCTGGTCAGCCGGCGCACCCTCCGTGGCGGCGACGTGCGATCGGCTCGACCGCATCATCGAGTTGGACCTGCGGTACGGCTCACGGGTGGACCGTTGCGCCGACTGGCTCGCCGCGCTGGTCGCGCCGGACGGCACGGTGCGCTCCGCCGTGGACACCGGACACCTGCCGTCGCAGGACCCGCTCCATCTGACCGCCAACGTCGGCTGGTGCCTGGCGGTCCTGGACCGGCCCGAGGCGGCCAGGCCGGCCGCCCGGGCGGTGCGCGACGCCGTCGAGGCCTCAGGCGCCTGGCCGTCGTGCCTCACCACCACCTGGCTCGCCGCCGCCCTGTTGTGGGCGGTGGGGCTGCGCGAGGAGGCGGACCAGGGACTGGACGTCCTGGCGCGCCGGCTGCTCGACGCCCCGCCGGCCGACGTCGCCCGCGCCGGATGCGCGCTACGGACGGCGTTGCTGCCTTCGCACCATCCGGTGTTCCACGTCGTGGTCCGGCGACTCACCGCCACCCAGCGCCCGGACGGCTCGTGGCCGGTCGGCGGCGCCCTCACCGAGCGGGTCGCAGTCGCCATCACCGCGATAGGCGCCGTCGCCGGCCTGGTCTGAGACGCGCCCACCGGGGCCCCGGCGAGGCGGGGCTCCCCCGATCACGTCGGGACCCCCGGACGCACCGACGGTGGCTGCGGGGTCAGCGCTGGCGGCGGTTCCAGGGGCCGGTGACGGCGTACGTGATGCCCGGGTTGTAGACGTTGAAGAACATGGTCCGGCCGTCGGCGGAGAACGTCGCGCCGGCCAGCTCGCCGAACTCCGGGTCCCCGGCGGTGCCGACGTTGACCCGGTTACGTGCGAAGACGAACACCTCGCCAGCGGCGGTCGTACCGAGGATGTGCTGGTCCCCGATCCCGTCCTCGCACATCATCAGGCCCCCGTACGGCGACATGCAGATGTTGTCCGGAGCGTCGAACTCCGGGTTCTCCGGTGCCGGGGTGGGACGGGTGAAGATGGTCTCCAGGCGCAACGTGTTGGCTCGCGGGTCGTACCGCCAGACCTGCCCGTCGTGGTCGCGGGCCGAGCCCTGCTCACGCCGGGCGAACGACGAGACGAAGTAGGCGCAGCCGTCCTTCTCCCCCCACCAGGCGCCCTCGATCTTGTACCCACCGGTGATCGGCTTGCCGTAGTCCTGGGCGCGGACCGACTCCGTCGTCGCCAGCGGGTCCGGCACGTCCAGCCACTCGACGCCGGAGAAGGACGTGCCCGCGCTCGTCACCACCGACAGGTCCGGCAGGTCCGGGACGTGCAGGGCCTGCAACACGCCGCCTGCCCGCAGGCTCCCGTGACCGCCGAGCGGCCGGTTCGGCAGGAAACGGTAGAAGCTGCCCAGTGGCGCCACGAACGCGTCCTCGGTCTCGTAGACGATGCCGGTGTGCGGGTCGACCGCGACCGCCTCGTGCTGGAACCGGCCCATCGCGGTCAGCGGTGTCGGATCGGTGTTGCGCGCCTCGTCGTACGGGTCGACCTCGAAGACGAACCCGTGGTCCTTCGCGTACCCGCGGGCGCCCGCCTTGTCTTCGGTCTCCTCACAGGTCAGCCAGGTGCGCCACGGCGTCCGGCCGCCGGAACAGTTGATGGCCGTGCCGCCGAGGCTGACGTGCTCGGAGACGGCGCGGTTCGACGCGTCGACAACGAGGGTGCTGGTCCCGCCGCCGGCCGCCGGGTCGTACGTGCGCTCCGGCGGAGCCACGACCGTGATCCTCGCGGTCGGGGAGCACTCGTGGTTACGGACCAGGCGAGTGCCGCGTGCCCTGTCGGCGAAGGAGCCCATACCGTCGAACCGGCTCGGCACGATGCCACCGTCGGGCCGGACGGCGCCTTCGCGCGACAGCACCGTGTAGCGAAAGCCCACCGGCAGGTCGAGCATGCCGGCCGGGTCAGGCACGAGCGGACCGTACCCGGTCTTCGGGCCGGACACCCCCAGCGCGGGCGCCGCGGTGAACAGGGCGTCGACCGAACCGGCCACGGCCACGGCGAAACCGGCTCCAGCCGAGCGGGACAGGAACTGGCGGCGAGACAAAGACACGGACAAGCCTCCTGGACGTCACGGACCGTTGCGCCCCGGCCGACATCGACCCGAATCGCTCGATCCACTACGTCACATCCTGACCCGCCCGTCAAGACGCCGTTCGAATCGACCCCCGCCGACTCCCTCGGCTCGGCCGCGGGAAGCGTCACCAACCGGTGCGGCTCAGCGGGTCCGGTAGCGCGCGTAGATCAGTCCGCTGTCGAAGGAGCGCTCCTCGACCAGTTCGAGATCGAGGCGCACGCCGTCGGGGAAGAACCGCTTGTCGCCGCCGACCACGCTCGTGGTGATGAACAGGTGGTACTCGTCCACCAGGCCGGCCGCGATCGCCTGGGCGGCGAGGTTCGGGCCGTCGACGGTGAGGTCACGATCGGCCGAGCGGCGGCTCCGTCCCGCCGGATCCCGGACGAAGCGCACCTCGGACTGGCCGTCCAGCTCCACCGACCCGGCCAACGTAGCGCGCGGATCGATTTCGTCCCGTGGCCCAGTGTGGATGCGGGGTCGGCGGCCCACGCGCCCGATTGGCCACCGATCAGCGCGTGCCATTCCGAACCTCCGTCGTCGGCTACCGTCGCAACGATGACGCTTGGGCAACCACCGCTTGTGGTGGACAGATGGCCGCGTTTGGCGGCGGAGCTTGCGACCGCGCTTCGCGAGGCGGACGAGGGCAGCCTGGCCGGCCAGGTCGACAGTCTCCGAGTGCTCCAGGAGTGCGGTTGCGGCGACGGCTTCTGCCAGAGCTTCTACACGCAACCACCACCGGCCGGCGCCTACGGTCCGGGCCACCGGAACGTCGGTCTCAGCCCACACCGGGCGGGCATGCTCATCCTTGACGTGGTCGATAACACGATCATGTTCGTCGAGGTCATCGACCGCCCGCCGATCGACTGACCAGAAGCCGGTCTCGACGTGGTCGAGCAGAGCAAGCCGGACGCGGCGACGACCGCACTACCGTTGCTCGACATGACCCACGTCGAGATCGAGATCACCGCGGAGCTGGTCCGGGATCTGGTACGCGACCAGCACCCCGACCTCGCCGATCGCCCGGTTCGGCTGGGCGCGCGTGGTTGGGACAACCAACTGTGGCGCCTCGGTGACGACCTCGCCGTCCGGCTCCCCTGGGCGACCAGGTCCGCAGACGCGCTGCTGCGCAAGGAGTACTCCTGGCTGCCCGCGCTTGCCCCGCGACTTCCGCTGCCGATTCCCGTCCCGCAGCGGTTCGGCGAGCCCTCCGAACGTTTCCCTCGGCCGTGGCTCGTCACCACCTGGATCCCGGGCACGCCCGCCGACCGGGCCCCCGTCACGCGCGCCGCACACGCGGCCGATTCCTTGGCCACGTTCCTGACGGCTCTTCACCAGCCCGCCCCCAGCGGCGCGCCCGTGGGCCGGGACCGCGGCGGGCCACTGGCCGACCACGCCGACCAGTTCGCCAAGGCGCTCACCTCCGCCACCGAGCGGGGACTGATCCACGACCCGGACGCCGTCCGCGCCGTCTGGCACGACGCGGTCGCCGCGCCGCAATGGACGGGCCCGTCGCTATGGCTGCACGCCGACCTGCATCCGGCCAACGTCCTCACCGCCGACGGCACGTTCTGCGGCGTCATCGACTTCGGCGACCTCTGCGCGGGCGACCCGGCATGCGACCTGGCCGCCATGTGGCTCCTGCTACCGGACGACACCACCGACCACTTCTACGCGGCCTACCAGCCGACCCCGGACACCGCCATGATGCGCCGCGCCCGCGGCTGGGCGATGGCACGCGCCCTCGGCGGCATCCTCATCGGCGACGCCGGCGTCCACGGCCGCCCGGGCGGCAAGCCCAGCTGGGGCCCACCCGCCCACGCCGCCCTGCGACGCCTCGTCGCCACAGCCCGCTGACCCGGGCATCGCGACTGCGTCCGACAGACGGCGTGACCGACCCTCCGCACCTCGGCCGAGTCGCTCGTCATGGTCCGGCGGCCGATGCGTCACCCGCGCGTCGAGGCGGAGGGCGCAGGAGAGCGATCCCTTGCACCTTCAGACCCCCTGGCGGCGCTCGCCCCGACCGGGGCTGCCGTTGGCCGGAGGCTGACAGGCTAGTTTGCGTGGATGAGTCTCCTCGATGACGTCGCCAGGCGTGACGGTTGGCGGTGCTGGGTCTGCGACCAGCCGGTCGACGCCGACATGTCGGTGAACGATCCCCGTGGCCCCAGCGTCGACAGCCGCACCGCCGACAAGAAGGCCAAGGTCGCCGAGCGACTCGCGCACCGGGCCTGCAACACCCGCAAGGGCGCTGTCAAGGTGGTCATCGCCTGGCCGGACCATCTGCACGTGGTGGAGCCCGCGCCACTGATCACCGTCGCCGAGCGACTCGAACGCAAGGGTGGCCGCGAGTTGGTCGCCCGCTGTCCGAGCAGGAAGGACGCCCAGGAGGCGGCGGACTGGCTGGTCGACCGGTTCTCCCGGCTGGTGCCCGGACTGCCGGTGACCGCCAGCGTCGACGCTGGCGCCGGACAGTACCTCGTCGCCCTGGCCACCGGCCGCCGCTGACCGGTCGCCCTGGGCCGGCGGGCCGCCGACCCAGGGCAGCCCGGACCCGAGCCATCACCGGCGCTGCGGAACCACCCGCGACACCCCCGCCGCTCACGGTGCGTCGACGGCGGCGAGCGGCTCGAGCGTTCTCAGCGAAGGATCAGTACACCTGACCCTCGTCGACGCCCAACCACTGGTGAGGCGATGCGCCCGGCAGCCATCCGAACGCATCGACATCGGCAGGGTCACCTACCGGCCGTCTTTGGCCGGTGGCGTCGGCGGCGATCAGTTCCCTGCTCAGAAGGGGGGCGCGTCCTCGCCCATCAACGCCAGCACGACGCCTCCCTTTCCGCTCTTGAGGCCCTGGACCACGACCTTGCCGGTGCTGCCGTCGGGCAGCTCCAACGTGAAGGTCTTCCCGACGGCGTTCTTGGGGCCGTTGCCGGCGCTGTTGGCGGGTCGGAAGTCGCCTGCCCACGGCGGGGTCCCACCCCTGCGGGCGGGCTCGGCGAAGAGCGCGGCGGTGCCGGGGGTCCTGGTGCCGTCGGAGGAAAGAAGCACTGAGGCGCTGCGATAGGTAGCCATATACGGCAAGGCTATCCCGGACTGCGCTCGTTCGGGCCATACAACCGCTCCGTAACGCGAACGGCCACGGAAAGCGGCCTCGATCCGCTCTCGCCCCTGGGTTGCCCGTGTGCTGGCGCGCTCCTCGACGGCCGGTCGATGGCGGGCCACCGCGGGTGGCAGCGGGACGAGCACGACCTTGCCTCCCTTGCCGCGCACGCGTAGGACCCGGTGCCCGTGCGCCTCACCCAGGTCGGCGATGTCCGCACCGCAGGCTTCGAAGATCCGCAGCCCGAGCAGACCCAGGAGCGCGACCAGGGCGAAGTCGTTCGGTTTGGCCGACAGCCGGGCGGTAGTGATCAGAGCCTCGAACCGCAGGTGCCCCAGCCCAAGGGTCGGCGACCCGGACGGCGCCGTGGGCCGACGGACGTAGTCGGCCGGCGAATGCTCCAGGATGGCGTCGTTGACGCAGACCCGATGGAACCGGACCACGACCGACAGGCGCCGCGAGACCGTCGAGGGCTGGTAGCGGCGTACGTCCTGCAGCCAGCGCACGTACCGCTCGACGTCCATCCGCGCCATGGCGAGCGGATCAAGGGCCTGGCCGGTGCCCCAACGGAGGCAGACTCGCAGGTCGGACTCAGTATGGACGCGAGTTTGCCCACGGTAGCGGCCGAGAAAGGCGGACACTGAGGCGCGCAGAACGAGCTGATCAGTCGGTACGACACTGGAAGCGGGAGCAGGAGAGGTTGTCGTACATCACCGTGCGTCACCAGCAGCGATGGACGCCAGCCCGCCCAGAGGGGCAGATGGACGCGCGGCCGGTTCACGGAGACGATGATCTAGACGAGCAGGGGCGCTTCAGGATCATAGGCGCCGAGCGGCGGGAGTCTGAGGACGTTTCCGGCACGGTGTCGGATCCGCCGCGGGTCGTTCGTAGAACAGGTGAAGGCAGTCGGTTTTGGGCTCCCGGGACAAGGGAGTCATGAAACGGCCCGATACTTGATCTAGTTCGATCGGCCACCGAGAGGTAACAGCATGGGCAAGCTCATCTACGTGACGAACGTGTCGCTTGACGGCTACATCGAGGACGAACGCGGCGCGTTCGACTGGTTCCCGATCGGCGACGAAGTGTTCGCGTTCCACACCGACCTCCTGCGGTCCGTGGGCACGTGTCTCTACGGGCGGCGCCTGTACGAGGCGATGGCCGTCTGGGAGACCGACGCCGCTCTGGCCGCGCAGTCCGATCTCATGGCCGACTTCGCGAGCGCCTGGCGAGCGGCGAGCAAAGTCGTGTACTCCACGACCCTCGCCGCGGTGTCAACTGCCGACACCCGACTCGAACGCCGTTTCGACCCCGCCGCAGTACGCGAACTGAAGGCCACGGCCAGCAGCGATCTCACCGTAGGAGGCGCGAACCTCGCGACGCAGGCCTTCAAGGCCGGACTGGTCGACGAGTGCCAGCTGTTCATCCTGCCCATCGTCGTCGGCGGGGGCAAGCCAGGGCTGGCGACCGGCATGCGCGCCGACCTCGAGCTCCTCGATGAGCGCCGATTCCGAAACGGCGTCGTACACCTGCGCTACCGCACTGTCGGACAATGAACGACAGCCCTGTCCAATCGCCGACGCGTGCATGACAAGCGCAGCGTTGACGACTGGCGGACGGCGGCATGAGCGGATGTCGGCTGCGATCATCTGGCGCATGCGAGCAATTGTTCTCGTGGTGAGGCTCTACCCCACAGGCGTGTAACCGCTGCAGCGGCACGAACCTCAGCAGTCAGCGTCGCAGCCGCTCGCGGGTCGCCCTGATCGCGGCTACTTGTCTCATTGACCTGCGACCGTGGTCCGGCCAGACTTCGGTCGAGGCGCCCGGGCTGTCGCTCCTATCGCGCCTGCCCACGCTGGTCGTGTGGCTCTCATCCGGCCTGCGCGGCCCGGGCGTCGCCCCAAGGGCGGGGAGAGATTCAAGTCTGCTCTGCTCGAAGCAGCGTTGCCCTCCCGACTCAACGGCGCCCGGACCGCAAGATCCGTCGGTCCTCCGACCGTGTCGGGCGCGAGAGCCGGACCATGTCGTCGACGATGTCGGCCGGCTCCGTCATCTGGAACAGGTCGGCCGGCGGCGGGCCGGCCAGATGGGCGACGTTGATCGCCCATTTCTGGTAGTGCCACTCGCAGTTGCCCCAGTCCTCCCAGAGCCGGAAGTTGAGGCGCCAACGCCCCCATTGGCCAGCGGGCAGGCGGAGCACCGTGTCATTCGGGCGCGGCGGGAAGACAATGAAGCACTGACACCAGACACGGGTGTCGCCGACCACCACGAGCCGCCCAGCCACCATCTCCAACTGCACGCCAGCCGATCTGATCGGCCCGACTTCCGGCAAGGTGAGCCTGGCCGCCGTCTGTCGCACCGCGAAGTCGTCCTCCTCACGGGCAACGACCTGGTGCACAAGCACCTCGGCTCGGCCCTCGGGTGGTGGCAGCTGGAGTGCCTTGGCGGCCGTGTTGCGTCGCGCCACCCGTCGCGCACCTCGCGACTGCTTCACCCATTCCTCGGGGGCGGCCGGGTCACCAGGTGGCAGCCGGAACATCTCCGCTACGGCGTTACGGCGTACCGCGCCGGGGGCGCCTCGCGACCGCTTGGTCCATGCCGTCAGCACCCGCTGGACCACGATCATCAACCGACTCTCACAAATCCCGTCAGGACGGTCAAGCGGGATGCGTCGAGGGAAGACTCGGTGAAGGATCGGCTGAACCGGCCGGCTGTCGGGCAGCCCGACGCGCGCGAGGCCCCCCGGTTACGCCGCGCTGGTCCTCGCCTTCATCGCCGGCGCGTACCGGCGCGACGATGTGCCGGCCGGCGCGCTGGTCGGCCTCCCGGTCTCCGGCGGCATCGTCGAGGGGCGGGCTCGCGTCGTCCTGGACCTGGCCAGGGCCGATCTCGAACCAGGCGACATCCTGGTCACCGCCTACACCGACCCGAGCTGGTCACCCCTGTCCGTCGCGATCGAGGGACTGGTGACGGAGGTGGGCGGTCGCATGACCCACGGGGCGGTGATCCCCGGGAGTACGGCCTGCCCGCCCTCGTCGGCGTGGAGCAGGCGACCAAGTTGATCCGGGACGGGCAGCGGATTCGGGTGCACGCGACCGACGGATACGTCGAAATCCTGCCCTGACCGACCGCTCGACCAGGCCGCGTCCGGCATGTGGGTGGAGCTCACGTCCGGCCACGCTCACCGGCTTCGAGGCGCTGTCGGCGGGTGGCCGACGCCGCCCTCGATCCGCAACCCGCCTGGAACTTCTTCGGCCCGAACGCCTCCGGCGGCCTGCGCGACGGCGCTGAGGGCGTCGGCACCCCCCGCTCACCGGGCTGCCGTCAGTGGTCGCCGCCATCCGGCTCGCGGGCCGGCCCGACCCCGAAACGAAATCGCTTATGACAACCGTTATCGTTACCGTGTTTCCACCCCCCGACGAAAGTTCTTGGTTGTGACACGACTACGTCTCGCTCTGGCCTCCCTGCTCGCCGCCGGTGTCACGCTGACCGGCTGCGCCGGTCCCTCCGCACCGTCACAGCCCGCTGCCGCCCCCGCGCCCTCCGCGCCGCCGGTGGAGGCCGTGACCCACACGTTGAGCCTGACCGACGCACGAGGGCAGACGGTCAGCCTGAAGTCGAAGCCGGACCGGATCGTCTGCCTGACCGGGCTGTGCGACGACGCGCTGGTGGAACTGGGTCTGACGCCGGTGGCGACCACCACGCCGAAGCTCGTCGCCCGCCCCGACTACCTCGGGGAGGCCGGCAGGGCCGTGCCCACCGTGCCAGGCATGTTCGGCAACGAGGACGTGGCGGCCATCGCCGCCGCGAAGCCCGACCTCGTCATGGGTCTCGCTGGAGCACACGACCAGCTTCGCCCGGCGATCGAGAAGTTCGCGCCGCTGTGGCTGGTCGAGGTGAAGACGTACGAGGACTCGGTGCGCTACCTACGCGACGTGGCGACGCTCACCGACCGCGGCGCCCAGCAGGTGCTGGCCGAACGCGCGTTCCGCGACCGGCTCGCCGCCGCCCGAGCCACCTCGACCGAGCGTGGGCTGAACAGGACGACCGCGCTGGCGATGTACGGCGGCACGTCGATCGGGGTCAACACCTCAGACGACCTGCTCGGCCACCTGCTGTCGCAGGTGTTCGACTACCCGTGGCCGAGCAAGGGCGGCGGCTTCGACACCGCGCAGGCGTACAACGTGGAGGAGATCCTCGCGCGCGACCCGGACATCGTGTTCATCCAGTCGTTCACCTTCGGCCCGGACGCCAAGACGGTGTCGGCCCAGTACGCCGCCAACCCCGTGTGGAAGCGGATCACGGCAGTGCGGGAGGGCCGGGCGCACGAGGTGCCGGCGGAGCTGTGGGCCTCGGGCCGGGGCACCCGCGCGTTGGGGTTGATTCTCGACGAGGCGGTCGCCAAGGCGACCGCATGACGGCGCTCGTCGTCGCCGTGACCCGGCCGGTGCTGCGCTGGTCGACGACGTTGGCGCTGGTGGCCGCCCTCGCCGTCGCGGTCGGGTTGACCCTGGGCGTGAGCCTGCCCGCGGAGGCGGACGTCGCGCGGGTGGTGCTGTGGGAGCTACGGATGCCACGGCTGCTGCTCGCCCTCCTGGGCGGCGCGGCGGTCGGGGCAGCGGGGCTGCTGATGCAGGCGGCACTGCGCAATCCGCTGGCCGTGCCGGAACTGTTGGGGGTGTCCACCGGCGGTGCCCTGGCAGCGGCGGTGACGGTGGTCTGGGCGTTGCCGGTCCCGGTGGCGTTGCAGCCGGTGGTGGCGCTGGCCGGGGCGGTGTGTGGGGGTGCGGTGTGTCTGGCCGCTGCCGGCACGGGTCGAGGGCCGGGCGCGGTGCTGTTGATCGGCGCGGCGGTCTCCACCGCGTTGCAGGCGGTACTGCTGGCCGTGATGGCGGCTGCCGACCGGCTGCAGTACGACACGCTGTTCCGGTACCTGGTCGGCAGCCTCACGGGCATCACCTGGGACCACGCCCGGCTGACGCTGCCGTGGTTGCTGGCGTGCGTGCCGCTGGCCGTGCTGGCGTTGCCCGCGCTCGGGGTGCTACGCCTCGGTGACGAGGCGGCGGCGGCCGTCGGGCTGCACGTGGGCCGGGCCCGGATCGCCGTGCTGGGGCTCGCCGCCGTCCTGGTCGCCGTGGTGGTGGGACCGTGCGGACCGATCGCGTGGATCGGATTCGTCGCGCCCCACGTTGCCCGCCGGCTGCGCCCGGCCGCCGACGCGCGCCTCCTGCTGCCGTGGGCGGCGGCGATCGGCGCGCTGTTCACCACGGTCGCCGACCTCGCCGCCCGACACGTCTTCGCCCCGGCGGAGACTCCGCTCGGCGCGTGGACGGCGGCCGTCGGTATCGTCGCCGGGTTGCTCATGCTGGCGCGACGGAGCACGTCGTGAGGTGGTGGTGGGCGGTCGGGGCGCTGCTCGCGGCGGCCGTCGCGGAACTGGCCGTGGGCAACGGCGTGGACTGGCCGCAGCTCGACCCGTTGGAGCAGCGGATACTCGTCGAGCTGCGGCTACCTCGCCTGGTCACCGCGCTGCTCGCCGGCGCCGGGCTGGGCGCGGCCGGGCTGCTGTTGCAGGCGGTGCTGCGCAACCCGCTGGCCGCGCCGGAGCTGACGGGGGTGAGCCCGGGCGCGGTGCTCGGCGTGCTCACCGGCATCCAGCTCGGGCTGGTGCCCGCGGACTCGGCCTCCGGTGCGCTCTTCGCCGCGCTGGCCGGCGGCGCCCTCGGTGGCGCGCTGATGTGGCTGCTGGCGCGGCACGGCTCGACGACGCAGGTGGCGGCGTACGGGTTGCTCGGGTCGGCGGCGCTGGCCGGGGTCACCACGCTGTTGCTGGCGTACCAGCCGGGTCGGTTCGGCAACGCGATGCGCTGGCTCGTCGGCTCGACCGACGGCCGGGTCTGGGCGCACGTGCAGACCGCGTGGCCCTGGCTGGTCGCGTCGCTGGTACTGGCCTGGCTGTGCTCGGCCCCGCTGGGCGTGCTGGCCGCCGGTGACGGGCACGCCGTCGCGCTCGGTGTGCCGCCCCGCCCGGCCCGCGCGGTCGGCCTCGCGCTGGCGGTGGCGTTGGCTGCCGGGGCGGTCGCGCTGGCCGGCGCGCTGGCCTTCGTCGGGCTGGTCGTGCCCCACGTGGCCCGGGCGATGTGCGGGGCGGACCTGCGCCGGGCGTTGCCCGCCGGCGCGCTGGTCGGGGCGAGCGCGGTCGCGGGTGCGGACGCGCTCGCGCAGGTGTTGACGGTGATGGTGCAGTCCGGATCGGCCGCGCAGCGGCTGGGCGTGCCGGCGGGCGCGGTGACCGCGCTGCTCGGGGCGGTGGCCCTGGTCGTCGTGGCACGCAGGTCGTCTCACGTGGAGGTGTCATGACGCAACCGGTGTTCGCGGCGGAGGAGGTCCGGTACCGGTACCGCGACCGGCCGGTGCTCGACGGGGTGTCCCTGGTCATCCGTCCAGGCGAGTGCGTGGCGCTCGTGGGCCGCAACGGCTGCGGCAAGTCGACCCTGCTGCGGTTGCTCGCCGGCATCGACTCGCCGCAGAGCGGGCGGGTACTGCTACGTGGCCGCCCGGCACACGCGATGCGCCGGCGGGACGTGGCGCGGCAGGTGGCCGTGCTGCACCAACAGCTACCGCCGATGCCGGGGATGACCGTGCGGCAACTCGTCGCGCAGGGCCGCTATCCGCACCGGGGGCCGTTGGGGATGCTGTGGCGCCCGGAGGACGCCGAAGCGGTCGCCGCACTCGACGCGGCGGGCGTGGCGGGGCTCGCCGCGCGGGAGGTGGACACGCTCAGCGGCGGGGAACGCCAGCGGGTCCGCCTCGCGCTCGCGCTCGCGCAGCAGACCCCGGTGCTGCTGCTGGACGAGCCGACCACCTTCCTCGACGTACGGCACCAGTTGGAGGTGCTGTCGCTGGTGCGCCGCCTGCACGCCGAGCGGGGCCTGACCGTGGTGGCGGTGCTGCACGAACTGGACCACGCCGCCCGGTTCACCGACCGGGTCGTGGCGCTGGCCGAGGGCAGGGTCGCCGCCGACGGGCCGCCCACCGAGGTGGTCACCCCGGAGCTGCTCGCCACGGTGTTCGGCGTACGCGGCCGGGTGGTCACCGACGCGCACACCGGCACCGTCCGGGCGCTGGCGGACGCCCCGCTGGAGGCGGCGTGATCGTCCATCGGGAGTTGGTGCGGCTCGGCGGCGCCGTCGCCGGACCGGTGGCCGGGTGCGCGGCGCTCGGCGTGGCGGTCTCGGCCGCGTACGTCGGTCAGGCCCTGCTGCTCGCCGCGGCGCTGGCGGCGGTGGCGCGCCGCGACCTCGACGCCACTCCCCCGCTGCTGGCCGGAGTGCTCGCCGTGATCGTGACCCGGGCCGTGCTGCTGTACTGGCGGGAGGTCGCAACCGCCACGGCGGGCGCCCGGATCCGGGCCCGGCTGCGCGACCGGCTGGTGGCGCGGCTGGCCGAGCTGGGCCCGGCCTGGCTGACCGGGGCGCGCACCGGGCGCACCCAGGCCACGCTGGTCGACGGCGTGGAAGGGCTCGACGCCTACTACAGCCGCTACGTCCCGCAGGTGCTCGTCACGGTGGCCGTCCCGACGGCGCTGGTGGGGTGGCTGGCCACCGTCGCACCCGTCGCCGCGACGCTGCTCGGCACCGCCGTGCTGCTGGTGCTGACCGTCCCAAGGGTGTGGGACGCCACCCTCCTGCGGCGGGGCCGGGGACGGTGGGCGGCCTTCACCGCGCTCGCCGCCGACTTCCTCGACACCCTCCAGGGCGCCGCGACCCTGCGGGCCTTCGGCGCGGTCGGCCGAATGCGCGACCGCATCGAGGCGCGCAACCACGACCTGCACGCCACCACCATGACGCAGCTGCGGCTGTCGTTGATCGAGAGCGGGATCAGCGCCCTGCTCATCCAGGCCGGGCTCGCCGCGGCGACCGTCGCCGCGGCCGTGGCCGCGAGCGGCGGCCGGGCCGACGCGACCACCGCGTTCCTGGTGCTGCTGGTCTCGGTGGAGTGCTTCCGGCCGGTACGCGACCTGGGCGCGCACTGGCACGCCGGCTACCTCGGCATCACCGCCGTCGACGGCCTCACCGACCTGCTCACCGCGCCGGCCCCGGTGACACACACCGGCCGCCTCGCCCCCCGTTTCACCGAGGGCCCGGCAGTCGCCGTCGAGGCGGTCAGCTACCGCTACCCCGACCGGGAGTCGCCGGCGGTGCGGGACGTGACGCTGCGGCTGGCCCCCGGCGAGACCGTCGCGGTGGTCGGCCGGTCCGGAGCGGGCAAGTCGACCCTGGCCAGCCTGCTGCTGCGGCACCTCGACCCGCACACCGGCCGGATCACCGTGGACGGCGTCGACCTGCGCGACCTCACGCGGGACGCGCTGCACCGGACGGTCACCGTGGTCGCGCAGGAGACGTACCTCTTCCATGGCACGGTGGCGGAGAACCTGCGCCTGGCCCGCCCGGACGCCACCGACGCCGACCTGCGGGCCGCGGCCCGCGCCGCCGGCGCACACGACTTCATCACGGCCCTGCCGGACGGGTACGCGACAGCCGTGGGCGAGCGCGGCGCCACCTTCTCCGGCGGGCAGCGGCAGCGACTGGCCATCGCCCGCGCGCTGCTCGCCGACACCCCGGTGCTCGTCCTCGACGAGGCCACCTCCCACCTGGACAGACGACAGGAAGCCGAGATCGTGACGGCGCTGGCCGACGCCACGCGCGGGCGCACCTGCCTGGTCATCGCCCATCGTCTCGCCAGCGTCCGGCACGCCGACCGGATCGCGCTGATGCACGGCGGCCGGATCACCGCCACCGGCAGCCACGACGACCTGCTGCGCACCACCCGCGCGTACGCAGAACTCATCACCGCCCAGGAGGTGCCCTGATGGTCACGACGGACCTCGCAGCCGACCCGGCCGTCCCGTCGGCCGGCCGTGCCGCGGAGCCCGGGCCCGGCGGCCGGCAGCCCGGCGCGGTGCGGCGGCTGCTGCCCGCGATCGCGGGGCACTCCGGCGCCTTCCGGGCGACCCTGGCGGCGAACCTCGTCGGGCAGCTCGCCATCGCCGGCGCGGCGGTCCTCGGCGCGTGGCTGCTCGGACGGGCGGTGAGCGGGGATCCCACACCGGTCGACGTGGTTGCCGCGGTGCTCGGCGGGCTGGGGGCGGTCATCGCCGCGGCCACCTGGTGGGAGATGCTCGTCTCGCACGACCTGGCCTACCGGGTCCTGGCCGACCTGCGACTGCGGGTCTACGACGCGATCACCCGGATCGCGCCCGGCGGACTGGCCGGCAGGCGCTCCGGTGACCTCACCACCGTCGCGCTGTCCGACGTGGAGACCCTGGAGTGGCTCTTCGCGCACACGATCGCGCAGCTGCTGACCGCCACCGTCGTCCTGACCGCCGGCACGCTGCTCGCCGCGTCGATCGACCCGTGGCTGCCCGCCGTGGTGCTGCCGCTGGCCGGCCTGATCACGGTGGTGCCGTGGCTGCTGCGCCGCCACGCCGACCGGCACGGCACGCGGGTCCGGGCGGCGACGGCCAGCATGACGGCCGACATCGTCGACACCGTGCAGGGCCTGCGGGAGCTGACCGTCTTCGGGGCGATGGACCGGCAGCGCGCCCACCTGGCCGCGCGGACCCGGCAGCTCGGCCGGGCGCAGCGGGCCAACGCCGCCCGGGCGGGCCTGGAGACGGCGCTCGTCGACGCGCTGCTGGCCGTGGCCGGCGTCGGCGGGCTGCTGGTCGTGGCCGACGGTGTCGGTGCGGGCCGTCTGGACCCCGCACTCGCACCGGTCGCGGTGGTCCTCGCCGGAACCGTGCTCGGCCCGGCGGCCCAGGTCGCGCTGCTGCTCAAGCAGGCCGGCGTCCTGCGCGCCGCGGCTGACCGCATCGACACCCTGCTGCGCGCCCCGGCACCGGTCACCGCCCCGACCGCCCCACTGCCGGCGCCTGCCGGTGGCGAGGTGGCCTTCGACGACGTGCACTTCGGCTACCTGCCTGGCCGTCCGGTGCTGTCGGGCGTCTCGTTCACGGTCCGTCCCGGCGAGACCGTCGCCCTGGTCGGCGCCTCCGGCGTCGGCAAGTCCACCTGCGTCCACCTGCTGTTGCGCTACGCCGCTCCCACCGCTGGCCGGATCACCGTCGGCGGCGTCGACCTGCGGAACCTCAGCGACGCCGACCTCCGACGCACGGTCACTGTCGTGCCCCAGGACGTGCACCTCTTCCCCGGGTCGATCGCCGACAACATCCGCCTGGGCCGGCCCGACGCCACCGACACCGACCTGCGGCGAGCCGCCGACACCGCACAGGTCAGCGCGTTCGCCGACGAACTGCCGCGCGGGCTGGAGACCCCCGTAGGGGAGCGGGGCGGCACCCTCTCCGGTGGCCAGCGGGCCCGGGTCGCCGTCGCCCGCGCGCTGCTCACCGAGGCGCCGATCCTCGTCCTCGACGAGGCCGTGGCGAACCTCGACGCTCGCACCGAGCGTGACCTGGCTGAGGCTCTCGACGCCGCCCGCGCCGGGCGGACGACCCTGGTGATCGCCCACCGCCTGTCCACGATCATGCGCGCCGACCGCGTCGTGATGCTCGACGCCGGGCGCGTCGTCGCCGACGGCACCTTCGAAGAGCTGTGCGACCGGCAACCCCTGGCCCGCCTGCTGGCCGACCAACTCTCGGTCCACCGGCACGCACCACACCCTTGACTCCCCGGTGATGGGCAGCTGACGGCGGTGCCGCCGTCCGCCAAGTACCGCGCCTAGATCCTCGCTGCCGGTATGGCCTTCGGCGTAGCTCGCCACTATTGAACCGACCCCCGCCGTGCTGACAGTCAGGCCAGTTGCTGGCGTACCCGGCGGGCCGGGGTGAGTACGTAGAGGTCAAGCATGCCTGGGGGGTCGGCCAGGCCGGGGCCGCCTGCGTGGATCCAGGCGGCGATGTCGGCGGCGGCACCCGGATCGTTGGCCAGGCCGAGCCACACTGGTCGGCCGCCGGCTTGACGGCCATCGCGAGAGGGTTGCACGACGATGACGTTGGCGTGCTCGCAGGCGTCCAGGCAGCCGCTGACGCGGACCTGCGCCGTCCCGGCCAGCGTCCGCCGCAGCTGGGCCAGCTGCCCGGCGTGGTCGATTCCGGTGACCTTGCTGGTACCGCAGCAGCAGCCCCGGCACAGGGTGACCGTGCAGCCGGCTGCCGGGTCGACAGCGGCAGCTCGGCGTGGGCGGCGGTTCACGAGGTTTGGCCGGCGGCGCGGCGCCAGGCCCGGTTGGACAGCAGCCGTAGCCCGTTGAGGCCGACGATGACGGTGGAGCCTTCGTGTCCGGCGACACCGAGCGGCAGGGGTAGATGTCCAAGGAGGTCCCAGGCGACAAGCACGGTGATGAACGTGGCGGCGATGATCAGGTTCGCGATCACCACGCGCCGGGCGCGGCGGGACAGGGCGATGACTGCGGGCAGGGCGCTCAGGTCGTCGCGGACCAGGACGGCGTCGGCGCTGTTCAGGGCGAGGTCGGAGCCGTGGCCCCCCATCGCGACGCCCAGGTCCGCGGCGGCCAGCGCCGGGGCGTCGTTGACTCCGTCGCCGACCAGTAGCACCCGTCGGCCGCCGGTTTGCAGGGCGTGGACCTGGTTGACCTTGTCGGCTGGCAGCAGTCCGGCGCGTACGTCGCTGATCCCACCTTCGCCTGCGAGGCGGGCCGCGGCTCCAGGGTTGTCGCCGGTGAGGAGCACCGGCTTGATGTTGGTGAGCCTGGTGAGGGCGGACACCGTGGATGGGGCGGCGGGGCGGATGCGGTCGGCCAGCGTCAGGACGCCGGCCGGGATGCCATCGACGAGAACCACCACGGCGGTGCGCCCGGCGGCCTGCGCGGTCCGCACTGCGGCACGTATCTGCGACACGGCCTCCAGGTTTGCGGTCACCGTGTCGAGCAGGATCGGGCTGCCGACCTGCACGAGACGCCCGTCGACAGCGGCGCGCACACCGCGTCCCGGGGCTGAGTCGAAGTCGGCGGCCGCCGGCAGGGTGAGACCACGGTCGTGGGCGGCGGCCACCACGGCCGCGGCGATCGGATGCTCGCTGGGATGCTCGGCTGCGGCGGCCAGCCGCAGCAGATCCTCGCCGCTGATCGTCCCAACGGGATGGATCTCCGCCACGCGCGGGGTGCCCTCGGTCAGGGTGCCGGTCTTGTCGAACGCCACGACATTGGTGTCGGCGAGCTTTTCCATGACCACGGCGGACTTGACAAGCACGCCGTGCCGGCCGGCCAGAGCTATCGCGGACAGCAGCGGCGGCATCGTCGCGAGGACGATCGCGCACGGCGACGCGACGATCATGAAGGTCATCGCCCGCAGCAGCGTGCTCCGAAGGTCCGCGCCGAACACCAACGGCATCACGAACAGCGCGAGGGTCGCGACCACGACGCCGATCGAGTAGCGCTGCTCCACCTTCTCGATGAACAGCTGAGTCCTGGCCTTGCTCGCCGACGCCTGCTCGACCAGGGCGACGATGCGGGCGATCACCGAATCGCCGGCCGGACGGTGTACCCGGGCCAACAGGGTGCCGGTGCCGTTCAGGGTGCCGGCGAACACCTCATCACCTGCGGCCTTCGCAGCGGGGAGCGGCTCGCCGGTGATGGTGGCCTGATCGACCTCACTGGTCCCGTCGACGACGACGGCGTCAGCGCCGATCCGCTCGCCCGGACGGATGCGAATCAGCTCCCCGACGCGCAGCTCGCCGCTGGGCACACTGCGCTCGCTGCCGTCGGGCTCTACCCGGGTCGCCTGCTCCGGAGCCAGGTCCAGCAAGGCCCGGACGCTGTCGGCGGTGCGGGCGGTGGCGAACGCTTCGAGGGCGCCGGAGGTGGCGAAGATGACGATCAGCAGCGCCCCGTCGAAGACCTGCCCGATCCCGGCCGCACCGATCGCCGCGACGATCATCAGCAGGTCCACATCCAGGGTCCGCTCCCGCAACGCGCGCAGCCCCGCCAGCGCCGGCTCCCAGCCACCCGCGGCGTAGCAGGCCAGATACAGCGCCCACCACACCGGTGCCGGCGCGCCCGCCAGCTGCGCTATGCCGCCGGCCGCGAACAGCAGCACGGCCAGGGCCGCCCACCGGATCTCGGGTAGCGCCCACAACCGTGCCGTCAGTCGCTGCGGCGGGCCTGCCTGGACAGGAGCTGCCGGCGCAGTGCCCGGATGAGTCGTCATGGTCACGGCCACAGACACTACCTGCATACCGATGCAGATAGCTAAGCAGCTAGGCAGATGAGCATGGTGGCTCCCGCTACTCTGGAGGCGTGCATACCTCGCTGCCGGAATTTCGCATGCCCAACGACGAGCAGGTCCACCTCGCCGCCGAAGGCTTCCGGCTGCTCGCCGACCCCACCCGCATCAAGATCCTGTGGGCGTTACTCCAGGGCGAGTCGTCGGTGGCGTGCCTGGCCGAGCTGGTCGGCGCCGCGCCAACCGCAGTGAGCCAGCACCTGGCCAAGCTGCGCCTCGCCGGACTGGTCAAGGGCCGCCGCGAAGGCACCTACGTGCACTACTCCGCCGCCAACACCCATGTGCGCGCGCTGCTCGCCGAGGCGCTGTTCCATGCCGACCACGCCGACCGGGACCTGCCCGACCATCCGGGCGGCGAGCCGGCTGCGCATACCTACATCTCCGACCCGGCGGCCAGCGCCAGCTGACCCGCGCGGCGCAGGTGCTCCCCCAGTGCCGCCGGGAACACCTGATCGACCGGACCTTCGAGTCGCTGCGCGGCGCGCGGCGGGCGATCGTGCACTTCTACAACTCGACCTCCACGCTCCAGCGGCGGGTGGTCTTCGGGCTGGACCGCGACGGCATCGCGGACACCGCCACCCAGGGCGCGCGGCTCTGCCGCAAGTACGCGGAGATCCACACCCCGGACACGGACATCCACTACGAGTACTCGCCCGAGTCCTACACGGGCACGGAGCTGGAGTACGCGCTGGAGGTCTGCGCCAAGGTCATCGAGGTGGTCGACCCGACCCCGGACCGCAAGCTGATCGTCAACCTGCCGGCCACCGTCGAGATGGCCATGCCGAACGTCTACGCCGACTCGATCGAGTGGATGCACCGGCACCTGCCCTCCAGCTTTGGCGGGCTGACGTACCCGGTTCAATGGCCGCGGGCGATCCACTCGTCCAGGTGCGGAGCTTCGGCGGCGATCGTGGTGCCGTCACCGTGACCGGTGTGGACCCGGGTGTTGCCGGGCATGGTGAGCAGCCTTTCCCGGATCGAGGAGATGATCGTTGGAAAGTCGGAGAACGAACGGCCGGTGGCGCCGGGACCGCCGGAGAACAGGGTGTCGCCGGTGAACAGGACCCCCGCTTCGGGCAGGTGCAGACAGATCGACCCGGGCGAGTGCCCCGGAGTGTGGATCACCCGCAGTTCCGTGCCCGCCACGGCGATCCGCTGCTCGTCGGTCGCCGGCCAGAACTTCTCGTCAGGGTGGCTCTGCTGCCACAGCTTCTCGTCGCCGGGGTGCAGCAGGACCGGCGCGTAGCGGTCCCTGGCAAGACGCGGCGCGGCGGTGACGTGGTCGTTGTGCCCGTGTGTGCACACGACGGCGACGACGGCACGGGATCCCACGGCCTCGGTGATCGGCTCGGCGTCGTGAGCGGCGTCGACGATGACGACCTCGTCGTCGTCGCCGACGAGCCAGACGTTGTTGTCCACCTCCCACGTGCCGCCGTCGAGCTGGAACACCCCGGAGGTGACCACGCGGTCGATGCGCAGCGGGCCACTCATAGCGTCACGACCGAGCGCAGCACCTCGCCGGCGTGCATGGTGTGGAACGCCTTCTCGACGTCGTCGATCGCGATGCGTTCGGTGACGAACTTGTCCAGCGGCAGCCTGCCCTGCAGGTACAGGTCGATCAGCATGGGGAAGTCCCGCTCAGGCAGACAGTCGCCGTACCAGGAGGACTTCAGCGCGCCGCCGCGGGAGAAGATGTCGAGCAGCGGCATCTCCAGGCGCATGTCCGGGGTGGGCACGCCGACGAGCACGACGGTGCCCGCGAGGTCGCGGGCGTAGAACGCCTGCTTCCAGGTCTCCGGCCGCCCGACCGCGTCGATCACGACGTCGGCACCGAACCCGCCGGTCAGCTCCGCGATCGCGGCGACGGCGTCGGTGGCTGAGGCGTCGACGGTGTGGGTGGCTCCGAGGTCCCGGGCCCACTCGAGCTTGCGCGCGTCACGGTCCACGGCGATGATCGTCGAGGCGCCGGCCAGGCGAGCGCCGGCGACGGCGGCGTCGCCCACTCCCCCGCAGCCGATGACGGCCACGGAATCCCCGCGTCCCACACCACCGGTGTTGATCGCCGCGCCGATGCCGGCCATGACCCCGCAGCCGAGCAGGCCCGCGACGGCCGGGTCGACGGACGGGTCAACCTTCGTGCACTGGCCGGCGTGCACGAGCGTCTTGTCCGCGAATGCGCCGATGCCCAGGGCGGGGGTGAGCTGCGTGCCGTCGGTCAGGGTCATCTTCTGGGTCGCGTTGAACGTGCTGAAGCAGTACTGCGGGCGGCCCCGCTTGCAGGCCCGGCACTGACCGCAGACCGCTCGCCAGTTCAGGATGACGAAGTCGCCGGGTCGCACCGACTCGACGCCTTCGCCGACGCTCTCGACGGTGCCCGCGGCCTCGTGTCCCAGCAGGAACGGAAACTCGTCGTTGATCCCGCCATCGCGGTAGGTCAGATCCGTGTGGCATACCCCGCAGGCGGCCACCGCGACCACGACCTCACCGGGACCGGGGTCGGGGATGACGATGTCCGTCAGCTCGACCGGCGCGCCCTTGGAACGGGCGATGACACCGCGCACCTGCTGTGGCATGGAGATGGTTCCTCTTTCGATCGGCGGTTGATGCTCCAGCGACACTAGCCGCGCTCTCCCCGTACTCGACCTGGCCGGTGGACGAGAGAAACCTGGTCTTTCGGCTAGGGTGGTCGAATGGGAACGGAACTTGCCGGGCTGCGTGAGGTCATCGAGGGGCCGCTGCACGAGATCGCCGGGCGGTTCTCCCGGTTCCTGGCAGACCGCTGGCCGCACACCGCACTGATCATCTTCACCCGCGAGTGCACCGGTCGCCCTCGCAAGGTGGCCGGGGCGATCGAGATGATCAACAAGGTCACTCTCGCGGAGCTGGAGGACCTCAAGGCGCGCATCGAACCCGGCCGTCCGCTCTGCACCACGGCGACGATAGCCGGGGAGGCCCACGCGGTGTGGGTGGTGCGGGATCCGGTGGACACGCTGCTCGTCCTCGTCCCTCGCAGCGCGGCCAGGCGTTTTCCTCAGCCTGAGGTCCTGGCGGAGCTCTTCGGTATCGTCGCGACGTCGATCCGGCAGCAGGTTGCCCAGGCCAGTCCGGACTACCTCGCCGAATCGCGCGCGGCGTCGACCGAGCGGGCACGCACGATCGCGGAGATGGCCGCGGCCCACGAGACCGCGCTCGTCGCCGTTCTCACGACGCTGCGTTCCACCGGCCTCGACGATCGCCGCGCCCGTCTCGCCGCCACCGACACGGCATCCGCCGCACTCGTGGCGTTACGCACCGCTCAGGAGTCCGACCTGGCGTCGTCCGAGGAACCGGCGCCCGCCGTGTTCGCCAAGCTGCGCAAGGAGATCCGCCAGGTACTGCGCCACCACGACGCACAGCTGGATTTCGTGCCACCGCCCAAGGACGTACGCCCACTACCCGGCGAGATCGCCCGCGCGGCGCACGCCATGACCCGTACGGTCGTGCTGGCCTTCACCGCCCAGCCGGGACTCGCACGGTTGCGTATCGCCTGGGACTGCGACGGCACGTCGCTGCGGGTCGATGTGCGCGACCAAGGCGCCGGCCGCCTTGACACCCACGCCTTACGCCGCGAGCTCGACGGCCGTGCCCGTACGCTAGGCGCCACCGTCGAGCTCGACGCCGTGCCCGACTGGGGCAGCCGCGCCACCATCAGCCTTCCACTCGCTCCAGCTCCCGATCGTCCCGACGGAAGCAAGCTGAGCAGCCTGAACCGGCGGGAACTCGAGGTACTTCGCCTTGTCACCCAAGGAAAGCGCAACAAGACCATCGGCATCGAGCTCGGCATCACCGAAAGCACCGTGAAGTTCCACGTCGCCGGTCTGCTGAAGAAGTTGGAAGTCAGCTCCCGCGGCGAGGCGACAGCGCTGGCGCTCGATGCGGGCATCTGACCTATTTTCCACTTGTGGCGGCGACACCGGGCGTTCAGACAGGCCGCGCGCCATTCGGCGGATGAGCGCCCAGTTCAGGAAGTGGTCGAGGAACTGCCAGGGCTTTGGTCTCGTCGTGCGGGTTGAGCCGGTACAGCTCGTCGGCCGCGTCGGAGAGCTGGCCGCCGAGGTAGACCCCAGCAGCGCCACGCAGTCGTCGGCGTACTCCGTCAATTGGGTTTCCAGGGACCGCGGAAACCACCGGCGACCACTGGGGCTTCCCGGTGAGCGACGGCCACTGCCACGAGCAGGTCTGGTTTCGCTTTCACGACGCCGGCCATGACGAGCTCGTCGCCCGAGACTTCCTCGAATTCATTGCAACCTACGGGCTCAACGCCTGAACGAGAGCCCGTGCGCGGCGTCTCTCCTCCGTACACCGTCGTCGGGTGACACGCGACCTGCGGCAGATCCGAGCACCCGGGTTCCAGGTGTCATCGAGCTGACCGAACTGGCCGCGATATCGTCCGGGGCCGGCAGCATCAGAAGGTTGCAGGCGTGGCTCGCCACGATCACGCGATACCCATGGTTGCAGGGAGCAGACCCATCGACGCCTCCGACACGATCACCCTGTGGCGGCCCACCGGGCAGGCCGAACTCGACCTTGTGGCGGCGTCCGGATGGCGGGCTTGGCCACCACGCCTGCCGGACCAGCCGATCTTCTACCCGGTACTCAACCGCTGGTACGCCACGAAGATCGCCCGCGAGTGGAACGTCCCTGCCGGTGGCGTCGGCTACGTGACCCGGTTCGAGGTCCAGCGTGCGTACCTGGACCGTTACGAGGTTCATCAGGTCGGTGGCCGCGACGTGCTGGAGTACTGGATACCCGCGGAGGAGCTTGCCGACCTCAACGCCCACATCGTCGGCGCGATCATCGAGGAAGCCGACTACCGGGGTCCCGTGGGCGACCAGGAGTTCACCGACGCCCACCACGCGCTGGGCAGAGCGCTACCGGCCGCGTGGCGGGCCTACCTGCAAGGTGCGTCGTGGTTCCGGCGAGGGTGGATGACAGGCGGAGCCTATGTCTGGCTCAACACGCCACGCGAGATGCTCGAGCTGCACGAGGCATGGGACGAGAGCACCGACGCGCACCCCGGCATCGCGATCATCGGTGGTGACGGATCCCGCGAACAGCTCGCGCTCGACCTGCGCAGCGACCCCGCCCCGGTGCTGCTGGTCGACATCACCAGCAGCGGATGGGACAACGCCATCCGGCAGGCCGACGATGTCGGCGAACTCATCGACCGTATCGAGGCGGGCACCTTCGCGTTCGACTTCGAGGATTAGCGGACATCGGCGAGCGGCCCGACGCGCACCTCGCGGCAGATCCGGATGGCCGCCGAATGACAATCACCCGAATTTCGTCCACTGCCCTTCAGAAACCACTTCGACGGAGCCGTCGACGACCTTGATGGCCGTCTGTTCGTCGATGGCGTAGGCCGGGACGCCGATGCCGGCCGCCCACCGCTCGGCGTCGGCCAGGGTGTTCGTGGGGAAGAGGTTCAGGTGCGGGAAGATCGAGAAGTCGACGAATCCCAAAGCCCGGTCGTCCGGCGCCGACGCCCATTCGACGAAGTACGACCCGATCCGGGGCGTCATCACCATGCTTCCCGCGCTCACCCCCACCCAGACGGTGTCAGGCAACGAGGGCAGCAGATCGGCCAGCCCGGACTCTCGCATCCAGTGGCACAGGTACGTCGCGTCGCCACCGTCGACCAGCAGCACATCGGTCTCCCGGACCCAGGGAATCCACCGCTCCGCGCCGATGCTGGGCAGCGCCGTGAGCTCGAGGACACCGAGCGAAGCCCAGCCCAGGCCGGACAGGCACCGCCAACTGGAAGCGGGGTCGGCGGCCACGAAGCCCCGTACCGATGCCGGTCCGCACATCGGGTGACCCCACTGTGCTGTCGGGACGCAAAGGGCGCGGCACTCGGAGACCGGCTTACCGAGAAGCTGCACGAGCGCCGACTGGATGCTTGGGTTCGTTACACCGCCGGACGTCAGCAAGAGCTTCACGGTACCTCCAATATCGTGAGCGCAAGTAAATGCGCCTCATCGTTAGGGACCGATCCCTGACCCATCGTAGGCCGGGCACCAGCCTCTGGAGGCCCCTGAAATTGCCGTGGCGAATGCCGCATCCGGCCCTACCTCGCACCGCACATGCCCCTGACCGAGACGCGCCGGATGCTCCTGTCGCGACGGCCGCTCATCGGCAGTTCCGGGCGCCTGCCGGCGTGCCGACCCCATTCACGTCACGTGCAGTGAGACCCGCGCCAGCCCGGCGGCAGCCGCACCGACGCTACGAGGGCTGGGTCGGGTTGCCCGCACTGTCGCGCCCGGCCAGCGCGCGCAACTGCTCCATGAAGCCGGGCGTTGCGCGCGCCTCGGCGAAATACACAGCGTCGATCCGGTCCATGATCACGACGCAGCGGCGGGCGAGATCACGGCCCTGCGGCGTCACCATCACCCGGACGGCCCGGGCGTCGCCGGTATCCCGGATCCGCTTCACGTGCCCGTCCCGCTCCAGGACCTTGAGGACCTGGGAGGTCATCACCGGCTCCAGGCCGGCATGGTCGGCCACGTCGCGCTGCCGGGGTGCCTCCCCGTTACGCCCCAACCACCACGTGCTGCCCAACACAAGGAACTGCACGTGCGTCATGGACATCCCGGCCAGCGCGGCCGCCACGTGGCGCTGCCAGCGCAACGTCGCATGCCGCAACAGAAACCCAGGCGTATTGCCGGCCGAATGGTGTCGCAGCGCCTCTTCCAGATCCTCCAACGGGACCGCATCCACCTCGGCCGGACCGACGGGACCGCCATGCGGCGTGTCAGCTCGCGGCATCCCGGTGCCCAACCCCTGCGGACGACCTCATGGCGCCAGTCTAGTCACCGCGCCGCTGTCCAGCGGCAGTCCAGAAGCCCGGCCCCATCGACGAACGAAAGGCACGACCGTGAACCACGCGCACCCCCGGCGCGCCGGAGGTGATCGCACGCGAGGTCTCCGCCGGAGCCGGGCTACTCACGCTCGGGCCCCTGACCAACGTGGCCGCCGCCATCGGCACCCACGTCCGCCGTCGTCGACACACGTCCGCTGGCACGCTGCCGGTCCGGCCGGCCGGAGCTCCCGGCAGATGGCAACGCCGAGCCGACGGCAACCCGGTCGCCCTGGCGGTCGACGTGGACGTCCCCCGCTTCCGCCGCCTCGTCCGCGAACGCTTCGGCGACCCCTTGCAAGATAGTTAAGGTACGAACTAATGTCGTGGCGTGACCGCGATAGTCAATTTGCGTTAGCGGTGCTGCCGAGAAGGGACCTGGCCGATGACTACACCGACGATTGAAGAAGCCGCTCTGGAGTCCAAGACCGCCCTGGTCATGGGCCACGGAGGAGGAAGCGACTGCATGGTCGCCTCCCTCGTCGCCGACTGGCTCGGCCGGCTCGGCGTACAGCGCGTCATCCTCGGCGGCGTCGCCTGCCAATGGTGGCCGCCAGCCGGTGAACATAAGACCGCCCTGCGGATGACCGTCGGTCCGGACTTCTACCAGCCCCTCGACCTCAGCCCCGCCAAGCCGCTCGGCGCGCACGCAGCCATCGTCACTGCGGACTCGCAGATCGACGGCCGCCAGCCGCACGAGGCGACCGTCGCCCGCCACTTCGGCGGAGAAGCGTTCATCATCTCGCTGCGTGGCGGCGGTCAGGGCGTCGCCGACGGGATACGGCAGGTCGTCGCACACTACGGCGCTGACCTGCTGGTCAGCGTCGACGTCGGCTCCGACACGCTGTCCACCGGCAACGAGATCCGACCAACCCAGACCTCGCTGGCCGACCACCTCACCCTCGCCGGCCTGCTCCAGCAGCAATGCCGCGCCTACTTCGGCCTGGCCGGATACGGCGTCGACGCCGAGATGGAGATCGAGGAACTGGACCGCAACCTGAGCACCGCGGTCAAGGCCGGCGCGTTGCGCGGCGTCATCGCCCCCAGCTACCCGGCCATCGAGCGCGTGGGCGCGCTACACGGCGAGGCCGACGACCCGGTCGGCAGCCTCGTACTCAAGGCCGGCCGAGGCGAGTTCGGGCTGCACCGCACTCTCAAGAGCAACCCGTTCGGCGAGGTCGCCCGGGTCGGGCCGGCCAGCCTCCCGGTCTGGGTCTTCGACCCGCACCTGGTGGCCGACAGCGTCGCCGAACACGCCAAGCACCTGGTACCCACGACCACCCTCGACGAAGCCGTGCAGACCTACCGCGCACTGGGACGCATCCCCGAGGTCGGGCTCACCCGCTTCGTCGACTTCCAGCGCTGACGTACGGCCACGATGGACACCGCGACTCCCCTGGTGGAGCAGTCTGACGTAGAAGGGAATTCCGGCGTGAAGCGGCGCATAGGGCACGTAGCCTACCGGACGCGGTGATCGTTGCGGCCGAGTCACCGACCTGTCGGGCTTGCGCCAGAGCGACCAAAGCGTCGCGAGCTCAAGGTCCGAACAGGCGAGGCGCGGCACCATGCCAGTTGCTGTAGGCGGGCAAGGGTGGGGCCGGGCCGTCCTCCATGCAGCGCTGCGGCGGTGAGTCGTCGCCATCTCCCGATCCCGGCTGCCGCCGCCACGACGACACTGGCCCGCGATGGCTATCCTCGCGGCCATGGGAGCTGTCAAGCCGTGGCACCTGTTCGTCCTGACGATCTGCTGCCTTCTGCCGACCGCGGCAGCGATCGTCGGCGGGATCCTGGCGGCTCGCCGATCGCGCAACCGACGCTGAGGGCCCGTCGCGAACGCCGGCGCACGCCCTACCGGCGAGATCCCGGTCTTGTTCCCCAGGCCTTCTTCCACGAGCCGGTGCGGTGGCCGCTGGGTCGGGCACGCCGCCGGTCAGGCCGTCCGCCCTCGTGATCCCGCCGTCGCCTGCCGGGCGACCCTCTCCCGCTCCTCCGCCTCCCGGTGTGCCTCGTCCCGCTCCGCCGCCGCCCGTACGTCGTAGGCGGCGCGGGCGGCGGCGATCTCGTTCTGATGCGTCTCCGTCCAGGTCACCAGGGTCCGGATCGTCTCGTGCAGGGTCGCCCCGAGGGGGGTGAGCGCGTAGTCGACCCGGGGCGGCACCGTCGGGAACACCGTGCGGCTGACCAGGCCGTCGCGTTCGAGGTGCCGCAGCGTACGCGCGAGCATCCGCTGACTGATCCCGTCGATCTGCCGGCGCAGCTCGGTGAAGCGGAGGCTCTGCCGGTCGAGGAGCGCGATCACCAGCAGGGACCACTTGTCGGCCACGCGGTCCAGGATCTGGCGGACCTCGCAGTCCTCCCTGGTGTCCCACTGGAACACGTCGTAGTTGGCGTCGGTATCCCCACAGTTACCAGGGGACCGCAAAGTTCCGTCTTCCATGGCCACCGATGCTGCCTGACGATGCACCTGGTTACAAGAAGGAACCGAGGTGCACGAGGAGAACCGAAGGCAGCCCGGTCAGCGAGAAGGGTCGATGGATCATGGCAACGTCAAGCGGCCGCACGGACAACCGGGCGTGGAGCGTGTTGCTCGTGCTCTGCGGGGCGATCTTCCTGGAGGGAATCGACGTCGCGATGCTGAACGTGGCGCTGCCGGCGATCCGGGCGGACCTCGGGCTGTCGACCGGGACGCTCAGCGGTGTGGTGAGCGCGTACGTCCTCGGCTACGGCGGCTTCATGCTGCTGGGCGGGCGGGCGGCGGATCTGCTCGGCCGCCGCCGGATGTTCCTGCTGGGGCTCGTCGTCTTCCTCGCCTTCTCCGGCCTCGGCGGTCTCGCCACCGAGGGCTGGACGCTGCTGGTGGCGCGCTTCGTCACCGGTGTCGCCGCCGCGTTCATGACGCCCGCCGGGCTGGCCCTGGCCACCGGGGCCTTTCCCGAGGGGCCGCAACGCACCAGGGCCCTGGGCGTGTACGCCGGCATCGGCTCGGGCGGCTTCTCGCTGGGCCTGGTCGCCGGCGGCCTGCTGGCCTCCATCGGTTGGCGCTGGGTGTTCTTCGCCCCGGTCCTCCTCGCCACGGTCATCCTCGTGGCCGCGATCGTCCTGCTCAAAGACACGGCGGAGGATGTCCGTCCGGCGGGCGGGTTCGACATCGCCGGCGCGCTGAGCATCACGGGCGCGATGCTGCTGCTCGCCTACGGCGTGGTGCGCCTGGAGCACACCGGCGAGGGTCCGGGCACCACCGTCGGGGTGTTCGCCGCCGGCCTGGTCCTCGTGGCGGCCTTCGTCGTGATCGAGCGGCGGTCGGCCAACCCGCTGGTGCGGCTGGGCATCCTCCGCTCCGGGCCACTCGTGCGCACCAACGTCGGCGCGCTGCTGTTCCTGGGCGCCTTCGCCGGCTTCCAGTTCATGATCACGATCTACCTGCAGGAGCTGCGGGGGTGGAGCCCGCTGCAGACCGGCTTGGCGATGCTCGTCGTCGCGATGGACATGATCCTGTCTCCCACGCTGACGCCCCGGCTGGTCGACCGGTTCGGCCACGTGCGGGTCCTGCTCGGCGGCGTGCTGTCGGCCGTCCTCGCGTACGCGCTGTTCCTGCCGCTCTCGGCCGACTGGACGTACGCGGCCATGCTGCCCGGCATGCTCCTGATCGGCCTGGCGTTCTCGCTCGCGTACGGGCCCCTGACCATGGCCGCCACCGACGGCGTCAACGAGCGCGAGCACGGGCTGGCCGGGGGCCTGCTGTACACGTCGATGCAGTTCGGCACGGCGCTCGGCATCTCGGCGGTGACGGCGGTCAGCGCCGCGGCGGCCGGTGGCGCACCGGGCGACGGACTCGGTCTGACGGCGATCCGTCACGGGCTCGTCGTCCCGGTGGTGTTCGCGGTCCTCGCCGTGCTCGTCACCGCCCTCGGCGTCCGTCGTGGATCCGCCGCGACCGCGGCACCCTCCCCCGCGTCCGCCGCGACCGTGGCCTGAGGGGATGGCGGACCTGCCCGTCAGGATCACGTCGGTCCACGCGTTCGAGGGCCGGTGCCACGCGTACGTCGGCGACGGGTCCGCACGATCTCCATGCATCGAGCGGACAACCGCTTGAACTCCTCGAGCTTGCCCTCGTGAAACTGAACCGGGCGATGCCCACGTTACGGCTCGTCGACAGCGCGGCCGGACGTTTGACACCATCGGCGGATGTCCGGGAGGGAAAGGCCGGTGGCGGTCGCCGTATGTGGGTCCCCTGGAGCCGGGAAGACCACGGTTGCCGCTGCGGCGGCGCGTCGCCTCGGACTGCCGCTGCTGTCCCGGGACGAGTTCAAGACCGGTCTCGGACTGTCGTCCGCTTCCGCCACCGAGAACGACGGCGTTCAGCTCGGTCCCGATTTCCACATCGCCGGCGGTCCCTTGAGCCTCCGCGCTGAGGCCGCGATGGTCGACGCCGCCAGACTGCTCGCGACCTCCGGCGTGAGCTTCGTCGTGGAGTCCTCGGTGCTGTCCCAGCAGCTGCTGGATGCGCTCCTCACGTGCGGCGCCCGAGTGCTCGCTGTTCACGTCGTCGCCGACGAGGCAGTCATCCGCGGACGCCTCCGGGCCAGAGCGGCCGAAGGCACGGTTGTCGACAGACAGCTCGAAGCCCAGTTCCGACGAGGCGAGCTGAAGCGGTCGATCTTCGAGCCGCCGGATGCAGTCGACGCCGTCGTCGAGGTGGACACCTCGGATCACGGCGGTCCGGTCATCGGACCCGTCGAGGCAGCGGTCGTCGCCCTGCTCCGGTGATCGCCTGACGTGCCCGCCTCCGGCAGGAGTGCGGACACGGGCGGAGACCGTCGAGCAGCGACCCGGGTGACCAACACCGCCATGTCGACCGCCGCGTCCGGGAGGTGGTGCCCGCCGGCGACCCTCGACGCCCGCCCGAACAGGGCGCACGGGGGCGCACCGTCGAGGGCTACGCTGTGCCGCACCAGAACCAGGGAGGGTCGGTGCGACATCGGCTACGCGGCGTCGCCATGCTGCTGCTGGGCGCCATGCTCGTCGGCACGGCGGGCCTGAGCCTCGGCTCCTGGTACGGCGGTCGCGGCACCGCACCGCTCAGCGTCGACCGGGCCCAGGACGTGGCGGCAGAGCTGCTGCCCGGGGCCGAGCCGACCGGCGGCAGCATGTTCGTACGCGGCTTCCGGTACGGCGTCGCCCTGACCACCGACGATTTCGGTTCCGCTCAGGCTGAGTTCCACTACGGCGTCCGCGCCGACTGCGCACTCCCGGACCAGCTACGGCGCAACGCCGCATCGCGGGGGTGGCAGAACCTTCATCGGTTGCCGGGCGACCCGTGCGACGGCTGGCGAGTCGAGGCGGACGGGCTGGTGGCCACCCTCTCCCACGGCGCGACCGGGTGGGCGCTGAACGTCACGCCGGCCGCACCGGACCGGTTCCTCACCGCCACGCTCCTCGGCACCCTTCTCGGCGCTGCCGCTGGTGCGGCCCTGTTCTGGCTGGTGGCGCGGCGACGTCCGCCCGTACCCCGGCTGGTCCGCACGCTGGTGACGGTCGCCATGCTCCCGGCCGCCGCCCTCACCTGGGCGGACCTCCCGGACGGGCTCGCCGAGCCGGTGTGGCCCATCTGGCGGGCACTCGCTCCCCTGCTGGTGCCGCTGTGGCTGGTGCTTCTGCTGGTCGGACTGGTCGTTCTCGCAAGGCGGCAGAGAGCGACCGGCCCCGCCACCGAGGCGACGACTGCGGTGCCCGAGACCAGCCCGAGTGCCGGCAGGAGCGGCTAGCAGGCTGCGCACCGTCGATCCGTGAGCCCGGCCCACGAGGCGGAGAGCCGGGCGCGGAACGGGATCTTCATCTGTCAGCGTCGCAGCCGACGGATCACCACGATCCGCACGGCGATCGAGGCGGCGGCTGCCGCGTTGAGGACGATCCAGAGCGTCCCGACCGCGGGGTGCCAGGGCCTGAGATGGTCCTCGACCAGGTCCTGGGCGTCCGGGTCGCCGCTCCAGTTGTAGGTCACCGGACTGAACCGGTATTCGAACCAGGCCATGGCGGTGACGAGAACCGCTCCGATGATCGCGCGGACGAGCGTGCCGGTCCGACCCTCGCGCACCTGCCGGTCCGGCGGCAGCAGCACCGAGATCAGCAGCAGATTGAGGAAAGCGAACAGGCCGGTCATGCTCAGCCCGCCGCTGCGGTAGTTGGAGACGGCGTACGGCATGGTCGCGTCGCCGGACGGTAGCGCGCCGTTCGCGGCGTAGGCGGCGCTGGCCACGCCGGTCCACCACAGCAGCGGACCGATCAGCACCATCAAGACCAGCAATATCCCTCGCCCGTGGGCCACCCGCGGGAGTCTACGGCCTCTCGGCGCCAGCCGTGCCCGCCGACCGCAGACCATCGGCTCGCCGGCACCCGGCCTCCGCCCCTCCCCCGAGGCGTACGGCCAACCGCTCAGCCGACCGCCACCGCGACCGGTCGTGGCCGGCATCGGGCTGGGGAGGGTGTCGGCCCCTCCCAGGTCGGACGGTTTCCGGGGTTCGATGGATCGCGACGGCGCAGGTGCTGTGCTGTTCAAGCGGCATCCGGTGCCGCGAAGTCGAGGCACGAGCAAGGAGACACCTGATGCGTGGAGTGTCATGCACACCGCCGGTGACGTCCGGGTGGAGGAGCGTGACGATCCCAGGATCATCGAGCCAACGGACGCGATCGTCCGGCTGACCGCGACGTGCGCCTGCGGGTCGGACCTGTGGCCCTACCGGGGCGTCGAGCCTGCCGACCACCAGGTGATGGGGCCTCGTGCCACGCCCGGCCAGCCGGACCCGGAGCTGATCCCGTCGCTGCTGGCCGCGTCCGACGTGCTGGGCACCGGCTGGTTCGCCGCCGTGGCCGCCGTGGCCGCCGGACAGGACCGTGGCGGTCGTCGGTGACGGAGCCGTCGGCCTGATGGGGGTCCTCGCCGCCAGGCAGCTCGGCGCGCAGCGGATCATGTCGCCCTGCTCGCTTCCTGGGCGGCCACTTAGGAGTTCGCGAGCCGGCGTCACCGGCGACCCCGCGCAACGGACCGGCTTGACCCTCACGGTGCGTGAGGCCGGAGGGTGGGTGCATGAGCGACTACTACAACGCCTTCGAGATGAGTCCCGTGCCGGATCCCGGCCCGGATGCGGTGGCGCCGGAGCCGTTCCGGGGCATCTACGGAATGCCCGCGTTCGCGACGATCCCCACGAGCGACTTGGCGGCGTCGGTGGACTTCTGGATTCGTGGGCTCGGGTTCTTCGAGCTGTTCAGCATCCCCGGCACGCTCGTGCATCTGCGCCGGTGGGCGTTCCAGGACGTACTCCTCGTCTCGGCGGCGGGCGTTCCGGCGCAGGCACCAGCGATGAGCTTCAGTTTCGCGTGCGTGCTCAACCAGATCGATGCCCTTGTCGAGGCCTGTCGTGCGTTGAACCCGAACTCGGTCGACGGCCCACGCGACACCCCCTGGAACACCCGCGACGTGGAGGTGATCACCCCCGAGAACGCCCGGATCGTCCTCACCGCGGCGAAGCCCTTCGATCCGGCCAGCCAGGAGGCGCGGAACCTCGAAGCCATCGGGATCACCTCACCGGGCACCGACCGCAGCGACAGTGACGAGCATGCCTGACGCCACCGACGCCGGTGGCCTGACCGTCGGTCAGGTCTCGACGCGTCTGGGCGTGACGGTCCGCGCGCTGCACCACTGGGACGACATCGGTCTGGCGCGACCGTCGCTGCGCACGACCGGCGGATACCGGCTCTACACCGCCGGCGACCTGGAACGCCTGCACCGCATCGTCGTCTACCGGGAGATCGGCCTCGGCCTGGACAGGATCCGGGACGTCCTGGACGACTCGACCGCAGACGTGCCCGGCGCACTGCGCGCGCAGCGCACCCAGGTCGTCCAACGGATCGAGCGCCTCCAGCAGCTCAGCACCGGCCTGGATCGGATGATCGCCGCCCACGAGCGCGGCCTGCTGCTGACCGTCGAGCAGCAGGCCGCGATCTTCGGCCCCCGGTGGGACCCGGACTGGCCCGCCCAGGCCCGTCAGCGCTACGGCGACACGACGCAATGGCAGCAGTACGCCGAACGCTCAGCCGCTCGCAGTCCGGAGGATTGGCAGGCCATCGCCGACGCCGTCGCCGACCTCGACCGTGCCCTCGCGGACGCGATGGACGCCGGTGTCACCCCTGGCAGCCCGGAAGCCAATCGACTCGTCGAGCGGCACCGCGAGGTGTTCACGTCGTACTTCCCCCTCACCCGGCAGATGCAGGTCTGCCTCGGCCGCATGTACGAGGCCGATCCGGCGTTCGCCGCCCACTACGACGGCATCCGCGCCGGCCTCGTCACGTGGTTCCGGCAGAGCATCGACGCCAGCGCACGCGCCCACGACATCGACCCCGACACCGCCACCTGGCAGTAGGGTGCGGGGTGGGCGTGGGCGCGTGGACGGCTGGCGAAGGACGGCATGTTGATCACCATGGCCGCAGCGGAGATCGGGTCGTTGCACCCCCGTTCGAACAGGGCCCGCTCGCAACGACGCCCTCGTCCTCGGCGGTGCCGCCGTCGCGGGCCGTCACGGGAGAATCCGGCTGCGTCCCGGTGGACGTGACGCCGTCCCCCACCACCGCGGGAAGCTCCCACAGCGAAACGTGGAAGGGGTCGTCCTCGCCGCAGGTGAGCCAGGTGCCGTCGCCGAGCGCCATCGGGTCCTCGGATACGGGCATCGGGTACTCCACCTGGCCGAGCACGTCCCCGCGCGCCGTGTCGATCAGCCAGTGCCGCGGACACCCGTACCTCTCCTTGGTGCTCGCGACCACCGTGCGCTCGTCGACGAAGCCGCACTGGTAGCCCCAGTCGGGCTCCTCCTCGGCGTCCGGCGGCGCCTGGGGATGCGGCGGGAACCGGTGGTCCGCGGCGACCTCGTGCGTCACCGCACCGTCGGAAAGGCGGTGGATCGCCGGCTGCCTCCCCCAGTGGGCGATGGTGAGGAGCCGCGTCCCAGATGGGCTGACGTCGACGAGGCAGCGGTCGTCGTCACCGATGCGGGTGACGGTGAGTCGAGTGCCGTCCCACCGACCCCACCGCAACGGCGCACCGTCCTGGCCCTCGCCGATGCTGAGGCCCATCTGGCCGGGGTCGGGGTGTGGGACGTGGTGGGAGCCGGCGGCCGCGGTGCCGGTCGAGGCCCGTGCGAGAAGACGGCCGTCGGCGGCGTCCAGCACGAGCCACTCCTCGTCCAGCTCCGGCTCGACGTCGTCCGGCAGGGGGGTGCGCACGTGGGCCCAGACCGTCGAGCCGTCCGCGCTGATCCAGCACGAGCCGGAATCGGGATGGCGGTGCTCGCCGCTGCCCGCGTACTCCTCGTAGGAGTCGTGAAACGACAGACAGGACGAACTCCAGCAGCCGTGCCGCACGCTCCAGCGCAGCGCGCCGGTTGCGTCGACCGCGTGCAGCGCGTGCTGACCGCTGAAGACCGCCAGGTCCAGGGTGGGGCCCACCGCATCGATCCCGCCCATCCCGCGCGGCCACCGTCGGTCGAGCGGGCGACCCGGGTCGTGTGGTTCTCGCCGTGGAAGTACAGGTAGAACTGCCGGGTCGGCGCGTCCCACACCACGTGCGGGGACGACACGTGGCTCACCGTCGTGGTCGGCAGCACCCGGTCGATGATGGGGTTGTTGGCGTACTCGGTGTAGGGGCCCTCGAGCCGGTCGGCGTAGGCGAGGCAGATCCCGCCGGGCGCGTCGTGCGGCGCGTAGTAGAGGTAGTAGCGGCCGAGATAGCCGCTGATCTTGTCGTAGACACCGCGCACGCACGGGAAGATGAACTCGCCGGTCGGGTTGTAGCGCAACGGGCTGGCGAACGCGTCGCGCACGTACCGATAGCTGGGGAAGCCGGCCGGTCCGGCGAGCGCCGGCGTGGACGCCGCGGCGAGGCCGGCGCCGGTGGTCGCGGTCGCGAGACCGGCGGCGGCCGCGCCACGCAGCAGCGTGCGTCGGGAGAAGGAGCCTTCAGGGGTACGCGTCATCGTGTTCCCTCCGAGCGTGGGGGGCGAGCCGACGGGGGCATGGGGAGCGGGGCCGGCCGTGGTCGGTGCAGGCGCCACTCGACCGCGCTGAGCGGCCGAACGGTGTGGACGCTCGTCACGGACGGGCTCGTTGATCTATGAGTCTGCGCGCGCCCTCTCGGCGGCGTCAATATGCTAATACGAATTAGCAAGGCGGGTTCGCGGGCCGTCCGCACACCGCCGGCCCCGCTGAGGCGAGGTCTACCGGTTGGCGCCCTCGTACACCACCTTGGACAGGTTGAGCCACCATGTGGCGGCGGCACGCACCTGCTCCGGCATCCGGTCGTCGGCCCTGAGCCGGCGCAGCACCGCCCGGTTGCGAGCCATGCCGAGGCCGTAGGTCAGGCCGTTCAGGGCGGCCGAACTGGCCGGCCGCCGCGTGTCCCGCCACAGCCCCGCGTGGTAGGTGATCGCCTGCTTCCAGAACCGGTCCTCGCTGCGCCCACCGACGTGCCCGATCGCCTGCGCCGAGGCGACGGTGATCCGCGCCGGCACGCCGCTCGCCGTGATCAGCCGCTCGATCACCGTGCGCTGCTCCGCCCCACCGAGCACCCGCAGCGCCTCGATCATGGCGGGCGCCACCGACGCGCCGAGCACCGCCGGGCCGGCCAGCTCCGCGGCGAGCACGGCGGCGAGCGGCCGGCGGTACGGGGTGCCGCTGACCGTGATCGCCGCCAGCAACCGGACGTCGAACACCGGGCTGAACAGCGTCTCGTCCAACAGGACCGGCAGCACACCGTCGCGGAAGTGCGGAACGTCGCGCGGCATCGACGCCACCACCGCGCCCGCGAGCCGGGCCACCAGCCGCCGGCTCGCCTCCCGATCGGCCAACCTGCCGGCGCGAAGCACCTGGTCCAGGGTCGGGTCGGCGGCGAGCGCCCGCAGCCTGGCGCGGCTCGCCGCCGAGATCGTGTCCGGCAGACGGCGCAGCAGCTCGGCCGCCAGCGGCTGGATGTCGTCCCGCCGCGTCGAGTCGAAGGTCAGTTCCTGGATGATCGCCACGAGACGGGGCATCTCGGCGTCGGTGAAATGCCCGAGCCGCAGCTTGCGGACGCTGGCCAGCAGGGCGCCGTACTGGGCACGCTCGTTGGTGGGATGGACCAGCTGCTGGAGCACGTACCGGTTCGCGTCCGGATGATCGCTGGCGTCCAGCACGCTCACCGTCTCGACGAACACCTGGTTCGTGCGGTCCGATGCGAGACTTGTGCAGGCGGCGACCGCCGCCCGCTGACCGACGGGATGCGCCAGGAGCCGGCTCAGCGCCTCGTACCGCTGCATCCAGGCGATCCCGTCGGCGACGAGGGTCTCGCTGAGCAGCCGCTCGGCGATGTCCGCCCACGCCCGGTGCGGCGTGATGACCACCTCCGGCGCGGCCGCCAACCGTCGCGTCAGCTCGTCCCACTCGGCGCCGGTCAGCAGGCCCGTCGAGGAGACCGCCCGGTCCACGAGCGCGTCGAGGCGTTCCGACCCGGCGATCCGATCCGGCGCCCGCGCCAGCGCCGGCAACACGTTCTCCGTGGACGCCGCGTACCGGTGGATGGTGTCCACGAGCGCGACGAGATGGTGCGACGGCAGGTCCAGCAGCTCCTCGTACCGCCGGATGGCCAGGTACGGGGCTCGCACCGCCGCCGTCTCCCAGCGGGAGACCTGGTAGACGCTGGTGTGCTCGGGCCAGCAGCCGCCCTGGAACGCCTCGGCGAAGTCCGCTGACCGCAGCCACCGTTCGCTCGGCCCGTACAGCCGGTTGACCCGCAGCAGCCAGCCCACCCGGTGCTGGTGCGCGGGCAGGTCGGCCGGTCCGGCACTCGCGCGGTACGGGCGGCCACGGCGGCCCGTGGTGCTCCTCCCGGCTCCCACGCGGCCATTTATTGCACGGTGAACTACCGTACGCAACGCCTCGGCCACTAGCGGACAGCGGCACGGATCCTGTCGGCAGGCCCGAACCGAGGGGCCACCCGTCAGCCACACGACCGAGAACGGAGACTCACGTGAAGGCAATGGTCGAGAGGGCACATCCGAGCACAGGCGCCGCGGGCCGGGGCGCGCGGTCGAGGCCGAGGACCCGTTCGATACTCGTCGCGCTCGCACTGGTGATCACAGGCGTCCTCGGGCTCGCCCAGCCGGCAGCCGCCAGCGCGAGCGGCTGTACCTACTCGGGCTACCCGGTGGACCGCTGCGTGTACGTCAACGGCAGCGGCACCTACGTCAACTACATCGTCGGGACCATCCGATACCAGACTGGCCTCTACCTGGAGATCGAGGTGTGGGGCGACGGCATCTACTACCGGGGCCACGGCGACCCCGGAACCCCCTCAGACACCACGCAGGTCCGCCTCAACGTCAATCGGCACCTCGCCAACAACAGCTACGTGTGTGTCGCGGCGCGATGGACGAACGGCACCCAGATCTCACCCGCGTGTGTCCGAATCCACTCGTAGGTCCGCAGAATTCTCGTCCACTCCATCCGGATAGCTGCCCTGGGCCACACGTGCCCGGGGCAGCCTGCCCCGACTCGCGTCGGGCGCTGGCCCGCGACGGTACACGCCCACGCAGAACCGCGACGCGGCGGTCCGCGGGTCGGCGCCGGCGGGTCAGCCGACGGGTGGGGCGGTCCAGGAGGACCGGATCAGCTCCCGCTCGGCGGCGGCGAGGTGGGCGGTCACGGCGAGCCAGGCCCAGGCGTACCGGTCCGGGTCGGGATCGGTGAGCCGGCCGAACGCGTCCCGACCGCGCCGGTCGGACTCGGCGGCGAGGGCTGCGGCCACGGCGGCGGCGGTGGTGAAGCCGGCACGGCGCAGCGGACCGGCCAGCCCGGTGCCGTCGCCGCGGGCCGCCTCGGCGACGGCGCGGCGACCACCGGAGACGGCCAGCTCCACCAGCCGGCGGACCCGCCACAGCGGGGACTCCGCAATCGCGTCGGCGCCGACGGCGAGCATCGGTCCGGTCGTCGGGTCCGGGTCGCGCGGCGGCAGGTGGCCGCCCTGGATCTCGTCGTAGCCGAGGTCCGCCCGGCCGTGCCAGTCCGTCGGCAGCCGCAGCGTCGCGGCGGCACCGGGCACCGGGCCGACCGCGAGCGGACGCAGCGTGCTGGCCCGGTCCGGGTCCAGCCGGCCGACCACCCGGATCCGCAGGCCGGGCCGGGAGGCGAGCCGCCGCAGGTTGGCCACGTGGGCCAGCATCGGGTGGGAGTCGACCGGCACCAACCGGATCACCGGCCCGTCCGGCACCGGCGCCCGCTCCGCCCCGCCGTCGGTGGCGGGGGCCAACTCGCGGGCCAGCACCTGGTCACCGACGGCACCCACCACCATCAGGTCACCGCCGACCAGCGCGGTCCCCGCCCGGGCCGGGTCCTCCGGGTCGTCGGTGGCGAGCTGGGCGGTCACCACCTCGGCGAGCGGGCGGGCGAATAGTCCCGCCAGCGCTCCGGTGGACCAGTCGATCCCGGTGAGCGGGGTGGCCCGGACGCCCTTGCCGGCGCCGAGCCGGCCGTCCGGGGAGACGGTGGTGCCGGTGATCCTCAGGCCGCCGCGGGCCAGCACCGCGTGGTTGACCGCGACCGCGCCCATCTCGGTGACCGCCCGGGCGCAGTCCCGCGCCCGGTCCGGGCCACCCGGCTTCACGTCGCCGAAGGAGAGCTGGCGCCCGTCGGCGGCGACCAGGTGGGTGACCACCCCGGCGTACCCGGTCGCGCTGATCACCGGTTCCCGGCAGACGCCGTACACCTCCAGCGTGCCGTCCGGCTGGTAGGCCCGCCGGAGGACGCCGACCAGCGCCGGGTCGGGATCGCCGGCGGCCAGCCGGCCGGCGACGTACAGCAGGTCGTGCAGCACCTCGACCAGTTCGGCCAGCCGGTGGCCGTTCTGTCGTCCCCGGTGTGCGCGCAGGCCACGCACCGTGCGCAGCGCGGCGCTCTCGGCCCGCGGCAGGCCGGCCAGCCGGGCGCTGTGCGCGGCCCGCAGCAGTTCGGCCTGGGGCACCGCGCCGGCGGGCTGTGGCCGCCACGCCGGCCGCGAGCACCGCGGCGGCTGCCCGCCACAGCGCGCCGGCGGCGGCCCGTTGCGCCTTGGTCGGGGCCGCGCTCCGGCTGCCACGACCGGCCGCGCCCGCCGCCTTCTCGGTACGCCCGGCCCGGCCGGCAGCCGCGCCGGCGCTGCCCGGGACGGCCGGCCTGGCCGTGGCGGACGCCGGATCGGGGTGGGCGGCCGGGTCGGCGACCGGGCAGGCGAGCAGGACCGCCGTGCGGTGCAGGCAGCGGGGCGTCAGCAGGCAGCTGCACCTCGCCTGGTGCGGGTCGGTCACCGCGCCGGTCGGCCCGGGCGTCAGGGTGACCAGCGCCTCCGGCCCGCAGTCGACCGACACGCCCCCGTCGACCCGGCCGACCGGTACGGCGGCCAGCCGTGCGACGGTGGCGTCCAGCCGCCTGTGCAGCCGGGGCGGCAGGGCCGCCACCGCCGCGGCGGCGACTCCCGGCAGTACCGGCGGCAACAGGTCGGTGTCTGCGGCGGTGGCTGTGCGGTCCGTCAACGTGATCCTCCGCGAATGCGGTCGCCCACCCAGCGGGCGAGTTCGAGCGGGCTGAGAGCGGCGACCGGCATCCCGGCCGCGACGAGCTGCTCGGCGACCGGCACCGAGTAGCAGGGCGCTCCCCTGTCGTTCAGCGCGGCGCAGCCGAGCAGATGCACGCCGGAGCCGGCCAGCGTGCGGACCTCGCCGAGCAGCCCGGCCAGCGGGTAGCCCTCCTCGAAGTCGCTGACCACCGCGACGATGGTGCGGCTCGGCACGGTCACCAGCGCGCGGGCGGCGGCCAGCCCGGCGGCGATGTGCGTACCGCCGCCCACGCGCACCTCCAGCAGCAGCGACAGCGGGTCGTCGACCCGGTCGGTCAGGTCGACCACCTCGGTGGAGAACGCGAGGAAGTGGGTGGACAGGGTGGGCACCCCGCCCAGCACCGCGGCGGTCAACGCCGACCACACCACCGACGCCTCCATCGAGCCGGAAACGTCGACCACCAGCACCAACCGCCAGTCGGCCTCCCTGCGGGTGCGGGTGTTGAAGATGGGCCGCTCCGGCACCACCACCGTCCGGCCGTCGCCGAGCCGCTGGGTGTGCGCCAGGTTCGCCCGCAGCGTACGGGCGAGGTTGATCCGGCCGCCGGGGCGGCGGGACGGGCGCGGGTTGGTCAGCCCGGTCAGCGCCGGACGCACCTGGGTGGCCAGCTGCTTCGTCAGCTCCTCGACCAGCCGCCGGACCAGTGGCCGCAGCTTGGTCAGCTGCGCCTCCGGCAGGCCGCCGGCCAGCGACAGCACCGAGGTCAGCAGCTCCATCGAGGGGCGTACGGCGGCCGGGTCGAGCTCGGCGAGCACGTCGGTACGGCCACTCTCGGCCGCCCGGGCGATGACCTCCTCGCGTACCGCGGTGCCGAACAGCGCCTCGAGTTCGTCGGCCCACTCGCGGGCGGTCGGGAAGGATCCCTCCTGGCCGCCGCCGGCCCCCTGGCCGAGGTCGGTGGCGCCCTCACCCTGGCCCGCCCCGTACAGCTCGTCCAGGGCGCGGGCGTAGCGGCGGGCGTCGGCCGGCAACCGGTCGGGTTGGCGGCCGAGCAGCAGCCGCCACCGGTCGGTGGGGGTGAGCCCGGTGTCCGGCGTGTCCGGTCCCGGCGCGCCGCCGGCGTCGCCGGGGGTGTCGGTGGAGCCGGTCGGCGTGCCCGGGACGGGGATGTCGCGGGCGAGCAGGGCGGCCCGGCCGGCCGCGTCGGCGGCGGCCCAGCGGGCCAGCAGCTCGGGCGGGGCGGACAGGGTCAGGTCGAGCCGGTCGCCCAGCCGCTCGGTGACGGTGTGCAGCAGCCGCTCCCGGGCCGCCGGGGTGAGCACGTCGAACCCGCCACGCAGCGCCGGCAGCCGGTCCAGGAAGTCGGCGTCGGGGAGCCGCTCGATCCGCTCCAGCAGCGGGTCCAGCGCGGCCGGGGCGGACTGCAGCAGCGGGTGCGCCCCGGTGAGCAGACCACCGAGCGTCCGGTGCAGCTGCCGCCGGGTGTCCGGTCCCGTCGCCGCGTCGATCCAGCCGGCCACCCGGGTGCCCAGGGTCTCCAGATCGGTCAGGTCGAGCAGCACCCGGGCGGCCAGGGCGGCGCCCTGGATCAGCGGCGAACCCGTCCGGGCCAGGTGGCCGAGGGTCTCGTCCAGGCGCAGGCCGATCCGGTCCTCGCCGGCCCGGACCGCGAGGTCGACCAGCGCGGCGGCGTCGGCGGCGGCGTCGCTGCCGGCCAGGCCGGGCAGCCCGCGCACCGCCGCGTCCAGCAGCACGACGGCCAGCTCGGCCGCCCGGGCCCGGCCGTCGGAGGTGGTGCCGGGCAGGTGTTCGCGGCGCAGCGCCTCCAGCAGGTCCAGTGCGGCCAGCAGCTCGGGCAGCGTGCCGGTGCCCGGCAGCACCACGGCGGCCAGCTCGAGCCGGTCGCTGACCAGCTCCGGCAGGTCGCACCGGGCGGCGTCGCGCAGCCCGGTGAGCAACTGCGCGGCGGTGGGTCCGCCGTCGGCGGCCTCGCGGCGGAACCGCTCCCGCAGGGTGCCGGCCGCGGCCAGCGCCGCGGCCACCCCGCGTACGCCGACCAGGTCCAGCCGGGCCGCCACGGACGGCGTCCAGGCCAGCTGCCAACGGGTGGTCAGGGCGGCACCGTCGCCGGTGCCGGACACCGCGATCGCCTCGCCGTAACCGACGCCGCAGACTTCGAGGCGTTGCAGCAGGATCTCCCGCCGCCCGTCCAGCTCGGTGCGCAGTGGGTCCAGGCGGACCTCGCGGGGCTTCGGGCTGTCCGGGTTGGGCAGCCGCAGTGCGGTGAGTTCCGCCTCGACCGCCGGGCCGAGCCCGGAACGCGGCGTGCCGGGGGCGATGCGGCCCCGGTCGGCGCCGACGAGCACGGTCTCCAGGGCCTTGGCCAGCGCCCGGCCACGGCCGAGCAGTTCACCCTGGCCGAGCACCGTGGTCACCGCCTCCAGCACCTCGCCCCGACCGGGGGCGGGCAGGTCCCGCAGCCGGGCCAGGTCCCCGGCGAGCCGTACCGTCTCGGCGGCCTCACCGGTACCGGCGGTGTGACCGGCCGCGCGGAGCTCCCGGCACAGGTCGGTGACCGCCCGCGCGGCGGCGGCGCGGATCCGTTCCGGGTCGCCGGCCGCGGTGTAGATGGACTGCTGCCAGCGCGGGTCGCGGATCCCGGCCGGGTAGCCGGACCGGGAGTCGAGCAGGTCGAACGCGTACGGCACCAGCGAGGTGACCGCCGTGCCGCCGCCGTCGGTGCCGGCCGGTGCGGGCGGGGTCGTCACGGACCGGACCGGGTCGGTCGGCGCGGTGCCGGGCCGGGTCTGCGCGGCGGTGGCGTCGACGTCGGCGGTCGGCGCGGTGGCGAGCAGGGCCGGGGCGTGGAAGGCGCCGACGACGGCGGCGACCCGGCGGCCGTCGGCGCCGGCCTCGGCCAGCACCCGGCGCATGTGCCGCTCGCGGGCCAGGTCCCGCGCCGGCACGCCGTCGCGGTTGGCGCTGTCGGTACGCATCGCCCAGCCGACGCCGAGCGCGGCCCGGCGGACCGCCTCGGGCGGGCAGCCCGGGGCACGCACCTCGACCACCCGGTCCCACAGGTCGTCGCCGTCGCGGCCGGTGCCGCTGGCGCTGAGCGCGGCGGCGTAGGACCGGCGCAGACCGGGCACCGGCTCACCGGCGGCCGGGCCGGGATCCGCGGCCGGGTCGGGATCGCCACCGGCGGTCGGGGCGGAGTCGGAGCTGTCGGCGGTCCAGCCGGGGTCGGCCAGCGGCAGGTCGCAGCAGACCACCTCGACGCCGCGCTGCCGGGCCCAGCGGATCGCGGCCAGCTCCGGGGAGAAGTCGGCGAACGGGTAGAAGCCCATCGGCCCGTCCGCACCGTGGCTGCCGACCAGGGCCAGTGGGGCCCGGGCGGCCGGATCGGACAGGTACGGCAGCCAGCGCTGGAAGTCGGCCGGCAGCTCGATGCAGACCACCTCGGCCCCGGCGGCGTCCAGCAGCGCCGGGACCGCCGCCGCCAGGGCCGGGCTGTGATGCCGCACCCCGATCAGGTACGGCCGGACGGAACCGGCGAGGGCGTCGACCACGGCGCGTGGATCGGCCGCCGTCGCATCGACCGTCTTCGGGTCGGCGGTCGGCGGGGCCGCACCGGGCGTACGGGAGAGGGTCGTCACCGCAGGTTCTCCCGCAGGTCCCAGAGCCGGCGCCACATCGCCGAGCCGTCCTCGGCGCGGCGGCGCACCGGGCCGTCCCAGTAGCCGAGCAGCCGGGCGTGGTCGTTCTGGTCGTCCTTGCGGACCACGCCGAGCAGGTGCCCGGGCACCAGGTCGAGCGCGTCCCCGCCGGGCAGGTACGCGGCGGCGAGGCCGAGCGACACCGCCACCTGCACCGCCTCGGCGGTGGACATCACCGTGCCGGGCCGCTCCACGTCCCAGCCCTCACCCGACCGGCCGGAGCGCAGGTCGCGGAACACGGTGACCAGGGCGTCCAGTACCGCGTCGTCCACCGTGTACGCCGCGCCGGCGCGCTGCACGGCGGCGGTGGCCTGCTGGCGGACCAGGTCGGTCTCGACGTCCGCGTCGGAGATCGGGTGGATCGTCTCGAAGTTGAACCGGCGCTTGAGGGCCGAGGACATCTCCGACACGCCCCGGTCCCGCAGGTTGGCGGTGGCGATCACGGTGAACCCGGGCGCGGCGCGGATCAGGCCGTCCTCGGTGCCGGAGAGCTCCGGCACGTTCATCCGCCGGTCGGACAGGATGGACACCAGCGCGTCCTGCACCTCGGGCAGGCAGCGGGTGACCTCCTCGATCCGGACCACCCGCCCGGTACGCATCGCGGTCAGCACCGGCGAGTCGACAAGCGCCTGCGGGGTCGGGCCCTGGGCGAGCAGCAGGGCGTAGTTCCAGCCGTACCGGAAGGCGTCCTCGGTGGTGCCGGCGGTGCCCTGCACGGTCAGCGCGCTGGTGCCGCAGACCGCGGCGGCCAGCAGCTCGGACAGCATCGACTTGGCGGTGCCGGGCTCGCCGACCAGCAGCAGTCCCCGCTCGCCGGCCAGGGTGACCACGCACCGCTCGACCAGGCTCCGCTCACCGACGAACTTCGCCGGGATGGTCATGCTGGCCGGCAGTCCGGTGCCGTCCGGGCCGGTACGCCGGTCGGCGGGCAGCTGCAACGCCTCGCCGTCGCTGCCCTGGATGAAGGTGACCACGGCGCGTGGGGTCAGCGCCCAGCCCGGCGGCCGGGCCCCGTCGTCGTACGCGGCCAGGAAGGCCAGCTCGCCGGCGTACCGCTGCTCGGCGGAGAGGACCTGGGCGGCGGTCTCCGGCGCCGCGGTGGGGCGGACGTGTTCCGTCACGGTCACGGGTGTTCCTCGATCTTTCTCTGGTGCGGATGGGGGTGTTCGGGTCGGGGTCAGCGGTGGGTGCCGCGGGTGGGCAGGTTGTCGAACCGGGGCCGGTCGCCGTCGCGCAGGCGTTGCCAGGCCCGCCGGTAGAGCTCCGCGGCCGGCTCGAACGGCACGGTCACGCCGAGCCCGGCCGTACCGTCGGGTGCGAGGCCGAACAGGGCGACCTTCCAGCCCTCGATCGGCGCCTGCCCGCTGCCGCGTTCCAGCCACGGTCCGGGCAGGAACAGCGACCGGCCGGACCGGGACCGGCTGGCCTCGACGACCAGGTCGGTGCCGGCCAGTTCGGCGCGCGCCGCCTTCAGCCGGGCCGGCTTCCAGCCGGTCCACTTCGCCGTGTTGCGGTCGGTCGGGTCCGGCATGGCCAGCAGCATCAGGTACACCGCCGCCGCGTCGGCGCCCAGGCCGTGTTCCCCGGCCACCTCGGCGACCAGGTCGGGCACCGACCGGGTCGGGTCCTGCGGCCACCAGGTCCCGTCGGCCTCCCGCGCGCCGCCGTCGGGCCCACTCGGCTCGCCGAGCAGCGCCGCGAAGCGCGGGTCGCGGACCAGGCGCAGCGCCACCTCCGTCGGGTACGGCTTGGCCGCGTCCTGGCGCAGCGCCGGCAGGTACGGATCCGTCCCGTCGGCGTCGAGCAGGTCCGGCCGCAGCGCGGGCGACGGTTGGCTGTCGTGGGTGGCCAGGACGATGGCGCCGTACCGCTCCCAGCCCGGGCCGGTCTCCGACGGGGTGCCCGCCACCTGCCGGAACGCGGGCAGCGAGACGTACTGGTCGAGGTCGAGCAGCAGGCCGGGGTTGGCCAGCCGGTCCCGGAGCACGGCCAGCGCGGCCGGCAGCGCGGCCCGGCACGGGTCGCCGGCCGGCGTGTGGTGGGCGACCCAGGCCGCCAGGGCGACCGCGGAGCGCAGCACCTCACCGGTGAAGCCCGCCGTCCGGCTGTCGACCGGCCGGACCCGGTCGCCTCTGACCTCGAAGGCCAGGTCGGTGCTCAGCTCGGCCGAACGGGACGGGTCGAGCAGCGCCGGCAACGCCTTCGCCGGATCCCAGCCGGTGCGCACCGCGCGCACCGCTTCGGCGAGCAGTTGTTCGGGCACCACCACCCGGCGCCCCAGGGCGGCGTTCCACACCGCCGCGGCGGCGGCCACGTCCGGTCCGTCGGTCCACAGCCGGGCCGGCTCGTCCGGCAGCAGCGCCGAGACCACGGCCCGCCGCAGCGTTGGCCTGGCCTCGCGCAGCAGCCCGAAGGCCAGCTTGACCTCGCCGACCTGCCTGATCCCGAGCGCCTTGCGCAGCTCCGGGGGCACGGTGTTCGCCGAGTCCGCGTACGGCAGGCCGGCCAGCACCAGCTTCGCGGCCGTGGGGGTGACGCCGGTCAGCTCGGCGAACTGCTCGGCCGCCTCCGGCCGCCAGGGCAGCGGGCCGCGCGCGGCTGCCTCGGCGAGGAAACCCGCCAGCCAGCCGGCAGGTCGTCCGTCGCCGACGGGCTCCGAGGAATGCACCGTGTACGGCTCGGGTACGGCGAACACGCCGGCCGGGTCGTGGTGCAGCGCGTCGAAGTAGTAGCCGGTGGCCGTGCCGCTGGAGTTGAGGACGGCGAGGAACGCCCCGTCGGGCAGCGGCAGGACGCCCGGCCTGGGGTAGCGGCGCGAACCGTCGGGGTTCTTCAGCTCGTCGTCGAGCAGGTGCAGCCTGCACCGGCGCCACCGTCCCGGCTCGGCCGTCCCGCTCAGGTCGAGCCGGTCCAGCTCCGCGAGCAGGGCGCGCAGCGTCTCCCGGTGCTCCTGCGGGGTGACCGCGGCGACGGTCCGGTAGGCGACGGCGGCGACACCGCCGAGCAGGGACCACCAGTCGAGGGTCGACGGCAGCGGCGGCCCGTCGAGGTGCAGCCGCACGGTGGGCTCGCTCCCGCCGGTGGCGGACCGCCGGGCGGTGAACGCCTGGAACTGGGTGAAGGTGTGGGTCGCGTCGTACGCCCCGTGCACCGAGCCCCGCAGACCGTCCAGCGCCGCGCTGAGCTGCCTGTCGGTGGGTCCGGTCGCGGTGGGCGCCGGCGCCACGGCCGCCGGGGCGGACAACGACCTGGTGAGCCGTTCGGTCACCGCGTCCAGATCGGTGCGCACCCGGGCGGCCAGCCGCAGCACCCCGACCACCGCGGCCAGCACCGCGGGGTGGCTGACCGTCGGCAACGTCGAGCGGACCAGCTCGGCCAGCGCGTCGGCGTCGTCCTCGTCGGCGGTGGCGGCGGGTCCGGAGCCGGCGGCGCCGACCACGGACGCCGGGACGGCGACGGGCAGGCCGGTGACAGCCTGCGTGGCCGCGGTCAACCCGGACCGGGTCGCCGCGCGGGCCCGCGCGGCCTCTTCGGCCAGGGCGGCGCGGCGTTCGTCGAGGGCGACCTTGAGCAGCGCGGCGGCGGTCTCCCGGTCCACCCCGCGCAGGGCGGTGGAGCCGGCCGGGTCCCGGGGCAGCAGGTTGCCGAGGAACTGCCATGCCGGCAACGGGAGGGCGTCGGGGTGGTAGGCCCGGCTGAACGGCGCCCCGGCTGCGGCCGACACCACCCCGTCCGGGTCGACCAGGACGGGACCCTTGAGGACGGCCCGCGGCCGGTCGTCGCCGGGCAGCACCAGCGCCGCGATCGGCTCCTGTCCGGCGGCCACGGTGACGGTGCGACCGGCCAGGTCCTCACCGCGTACCGAGCCGTCCGGCAGCGTGACGACGCGCCAGCCGAGCAGACCGTCCACCGGTACGGCGGCGGGGGTGGCCCGGTCGGACAGGGCCGGCCGCAGCCAGCTGGCACCCTCCCGCAGGTCGCTTCCGTCGACCGGGAGGTCGGCCAGGAACCGGGGCAGGCTGCGCCGGCCGTGGGTGTTGGTGACCGGGTCGTACTCGCGCCAGCCGAGCGTGTCGTCCTCCTCGCCGTGCCGGTAGACCCAGTGGGAGGTGCCGTCGGTGATGACGGGCAGCTCGGACGGGATCACGGTGTCACCGGCGTGCAGCACGCCACCGCCGGTGGTCCGCCCGCCGCCCGCCAGCGGCAGGGTGATTCCCTTCCCGCGTGGCTGTTTGCTGCGGTATTCGCCCTGGATGGGCTGCGGTTCGCCGGGCGACGAGTGCCAGTAGCCGCGCAGGTCGTAGTCGAGCGCCTTGGAACGCCAGTAGACCAGCAGCTCGCCGTCGACGTAGTGGTAGCCGGGCTGACCCCACATGTCGCCGGCCGGGATGCGCAGGTCGTGGCGGAGCACGATGCCCTCGGCGCCGAGCACGCGCACCGTGGTCGGCCCGCCCAGGATCACGTACGGCCAGGCTTCCAGCCGGACCACCTCGACCCGGCGGTCGCCGCCGGTCACCTCCTGCCAGGCCAGCTCCCAGTCCGGCCAGCCCAGCTCGTCGATGAGCCCGCCGCGCAGGCTGCGGGCGACGCGCTCGGCCAGGTCGACGCCGAGCGCGTGCCCGAGGTCACCGGCCCGAGCGGGTGCACCGGAGCCGTCGAGTTCGTCGGAGACCAGGCGCAGCGCCTCCACCGGGATCCTGCCCAGCCAGTCCACCGACGCCGGCAGGTACGGCAGCCCGGCGGCGAACCGGCCGCGGATCCGGGCCCGCAGCCAGTCTGTCAGCAACGGCCGGACGCCCGGCGTCTCCACCATCCGGCGCAGGGCAGGCGGCTGGTCGTCGAGCTGGTCGAGACCCCGGCGCAGGGCCGCGGCGAACCGGTCGTCGCCGGCCACCGCGAGCAGGTCCCGCTCTCCCCCCGCCTTGACCCAGCCTGCCAGGTCCAGGGCTTCGCGCTCCTTCGGTGCGGGCACCGGCAGGTCGAGGGCGAGCAGCAGGTCGAGCAGTTCCAGGTCCCCGTCGGCGGCGAGGGTCTCGCCGCGATCGGCCAGTTCGACGCGCAGCCGGTCGGCCATCCGCTCGACGAGCGGGTACAGCTGCGGCATCCGGCGGCGGTGGTGGCCGCCGGAGTTGGCCCGGCTCACGAAGCGGCGCAGCCAGCCGACGGAGCCGTCCTGCGGGCGGGCCGGGTCCGGCACGTCCGCGTCGGACAGTCCGGCGAGCGCACCCGTGTCGGTCAACAGGGCCAGCCAGGTGACCAGGTCGTCCCGGTCGGTGGGCATCAGGTCGAGCAGGCTGCCGCGGATCGCCGGGTCACGGCCGGCCAACGCCGTCACCGCCGGCAGGTGCGCCTTCCACCAGCCGGCCGGCGCCTCGGCGGCCACCGGCAACCGGAGCAGCTCGGTCAGGTAGGCCGCCTCCCGGTCGGTCACGGCGGCGGCGCCGGCCTTGCCGGCGGCCTTGGTGGCGGCCCGGACCAGTCGGTTCACCGCGCTGGCCGACTGCGTGGACGGCACCACGCCGGCGGCCGCGGCCCGCAGCGCCAGCCGGCAGAACCGCTCCAGCGCCTCGTCGGCCGGCAACTGGGCGGACAGCTCCTTCGCGTAGCCGGCCAACGCGGTCGCGGACACCACCTTGGCCGACGCGAACTCCACGTAGACCTCGTCCAGCCGGTTCAGGTCGACCGGCAGACCGTGCTGCGCCTCCGCCTTGCGCGCCTTGTTGAACAGCTGCGTCGCGTACGCGTCCTGCCCGGCGGCCAGGAACACCCGGGCCGCCTGTTCGAAGAACGTCGGCAGGAAGTGCGGCAGCGTACGGGCGAGCCGGTCGGCGATGGCCTGGTGCCCGTCCAGGGCCGCCTTCGGCCGCGACCGGACCTGCTTGGTCAGCTTCTGCAACTCCGGCACCACCGCCAACGCGTGCCGGCCGTCCGCCGGATGGTGCACCAGCACCCATTCGGGGAAGGCCAACGGGCGGCGGGGGCCCAGCCCGACGACGGCGGGCTCGGCACCCGGCGTCAGGCCGAGGAACCCGGCGGCGATGTCCTCGCCCTCGCCCAGGGCGGCGTCGACCAGGCGGACCACCGGCCGGTCGTCGAGGGCCGGGTGCCGGTAGGTGCGGGCGGTGAGGGGCACCGCCAGGTCGCCGGCCACGGCGGTGTCGGCCGGCAGCACCGCGCCGGCCGTCAGCAGGCTCTCGACCGGGTGCTCGCCAGCCGTTGTCGTCATCCCGGTCACGCCTTCTTCCCCGTTCCCGTCGCGGCGCCGGAGAGGGCCGTCGCCATTCGCATTCCTTCCGACCAGGCCACCGGCCCGACCTCGGTCAACCGCAGCGTCGCGCCGTCCACGACCGACCAGGAGAGGGTGCCCAGGGTCGCCTCGGAGTCCCAGTAGTCCTCGTCGAACCGCAGGGCGGCCTCGATCGTGCGGCCGGCCTCCCAGACCCGGCACTTGACCTGCGAGCCGGAGACCCGGAAGCCGAGCGTGGCGGCCCGGGCGGCCAGCCGGTTCGGTACCGTGGTGCCGCGGAAGTCGGTGACCGTCGTGTCCCGCTGCTTCAGGTCGTCGGGTCTTCCCCAGGTGCCCCGGTGCAGTTGCTCGATCCGCTGGGTGACGTCCAGCTCGTCGGCGAACTCGCGCAGGTCGGCCAGGTCGGGCAGGCGCACCGGGTGGGGCAGCGTGGCGCTGACCGGCGAAAGCCGGACGGTCTCCCCGTCGAGGTTGACCACGCGCAGGTCGCCGGTGTCGGTGACGTCCCGCAGGAAGCCCGACTCGGTCGGGTCGTCCCCGAGCACCACGAGGTCGCGCAGCGCGTCCCGCCAGGCCGGGTCCGGCCAGACCCGGGCCAGCAGCCCGGTCGGCACCGGCAGCGAGGACACCACCCAGGCGTCGACCCGGGCCAGGCACTCGGCGGAGTGCCGGTCCAACCACTGGGCGAGCTGACGCAACCGGTCCACCTCGGGGTCGTCCCGCAGCGCCTTCGGCAGCGTCTTCAGTGGACGGCCACCGGCCCGCGGGCCGGTGGACCGGGCCGCCACCTTTCCGTCCACGAGAGAGATCTCGTACGAGTCTCCCACCGGTAGCCAGCCCATCAGGAACACCCTCCGCAGTGGCAAAACAGGCAGATTTCGTGAGGAATCGGCCGTGATCGACAACGAGGGCACGCTAACAGTAGTGACCGACACGACCGCGACCCATCGGCCGAGTAGCCGAGCCCGGGGGCCGCGCGACGCGACCGTGCGGGCCCACGGAAGGCGCAGGTCCGGCCGGCCGGAGCGCACGGCACGCGGCCGTCCGCCGCCCCGGCGGGAGACAATGGCAATGACCTAGGTCACACCAGGACGGCGAGCGGCCGGCGTACGCCAACGAGCCCGTAGCAGCGGCGCCAACCGGACGAGCAGGTCGCTCGGATCGCCGGTTCGGACGTACCAGCCTCTGGGCCGCCTCGGTACGCCCGGCGGGCCGAGGCGCGCCAGCGGGTGATCGTGGTCGAGGGCGGGGCAGACCGCGACGAACGGCCGACCCGCCGCCGCCTCCGCATCGCGGGTGCCGCGCCCAAGCGAGACTGCGCTGGAACCACCCGCGGCGCCGCCCTCGATCGGGTCGGCGCCGCGGTGGCGTCCGGTGCCCTGGCTCAGCGGCTCAGGGCTGCCGCCGTGCGCCGGGACGGCAGCGCTCGGCGGCCGTCCCGGCGGAGGTGCCGGTTCAGCAGGTGGTGTTGCGGGCCGGGACCCAACCGTCCACGGACGGGTACTCGGCGCCGTGGCCGTAGATCCAGACGTCGTCGTCGACAGCCGAGGCCTGACCGTGCCAGCGGAACCCGCGCCCGGCAGTCAGGGTGAGCAGCACGTGGCCGTGCGGCTCGGCACGCAGCCAGGTGTTCTCCCGGAGGTTGCAGACGATGCCCCACGCGTCGCTCGCCGAGGCCGGCGCGGCTGCCACAGCCGAGCCGGCGAGGACGACGGTCGTGACCGTCAGGGCGTGCAGAAGTCGGCGTTTCACTCGTGTCCTTTCGAGAGTGGACGGTGACGGCCTCTGATTGTGGTCGATGTGGCACCCCACCGCCACGGCGGGCTCTCACCGGGTGAAGGGAGGCGGCGCGCAACGCCGTCATGCGGCTCACCCCGCCGCGGCTGGCGCTGCGCTCGACGGCCCCGCCACGCCGACTGGCGCCCGCCTCTCGGAGTCGTGCCTGAGCTCTTCTCAACGACGTCGTCGGCGTGTCTCGAGGTAGGCGTCCAGTGCGGCGGCGCCGGTGAGCATGGCGCGGCTCCTGGCCGAGAGGCGGGCGTGCCAGTCGCGCAGCGCCGACTCCAGCGGCGCGACGCCTCCGGCGGAGCGGACCTGGGCGATCAGCGCAGCGATCTGCTCCAGCAGGTAGCCGCCCCGCCTGAGCTGGTGGGCCAGCCGGGCGTCACGCACGTCGGCCGCGCCGTAGACCCGGTAGCCCGTCTGGGGGTCACGGCGCGGCTGGACCAGGCCGGCGCGTTCCCATTTGCGAAGCGTGGCGGGGCGGACGCCGAGCCTCCTCGACAGGGGACCGACGAACGTGTCGCCGCGTTCCTGCGGCACCGGTGCGAGGTCACCGACAGCGGCCTCGACGGCCTGGAGGGTGCGGCGGTCGTCGAGAAGCTGGGCGTGGCTCTCGTCGATGAGCCGGAGCGCGTCCTCGGTCGCGTCCCGGTTGACCGCCCGCATGATCGCCGTGGCCGTCTGGTGCCCGTGTCCGGGCACGAGGGCCAGGAACGCGTGCAGTGCCTGCGCGTGCAGCGGCGTGTAGGTGCGGTAGCCGTGGGGGGTGCGTTCGGCGGGCGGAAGGATGCCGGCCGCCTCGTAGTTCCTGACTGCCTGGGTGGACAGCCCGTGCGCCCGTGCCAGGTCGATCGGCCTGAGCCGCCCGCCGTCTTGAAGGTTTCGCCCCACTGTCCTGCCAATGTCGCGGAGAAGCTTCCACCGAAGGTTCAACGATACCGTTGAGGCAATGACCACCGGCATCAGAGACATCGCCCACCCCGTCGAGGCCCCGACCGTCATGCGGCTCCTCCCGACCCGGCCGCGACTGCTCGCCCTGGGCGAGCCCACCCACGGCGAGGACCTCCTGCTCGACGTACGCAACGAACTCTTCCGGCAGCTCGTGGAGCAGGAGGGCTACCGGACGATCGCCATCGAGAGCGACTGCGTGATGGGCCTGGTCGTGGACGACTACGTCACGTCCGGCACGGGTGCCCTCGACGAGGTGATGGAGCGCGGCTTCAGTCACGAGTGGGGCGCCTTCCCGGCCAACCGCGAGCTGGTGCGCTGGATGCGCGCGTACAACGACGGCCGGCCCGCCTCCGAGCGGCTGCGCTTCGCCGGTTTCGACGGCCCGCTGGAGATCACCGGCGCCGCGAGCCCCCGGCAGGCCCTCACCGCACTCCACGCCTACCTCGCCGCATCGGCAGACGCCGACCTGCTCCCCTGCGACGCCGACACGCTCGACCGCCTGCTCGGTGCCGACGACCGCTGGACCGATCCCGCCGCGATGACGGACCCGTCCCGGTCCGTGGGGCAGACATCCGAGGCCAGGCAGCTGCGGCTGCTCGCCGACGACCTGGTGACGCTGCTCGACGCGCAGACGCCACAGCTGGTCGCGGCGTCCACACCGGACGACTGGGACCGGGCACGCCTGTACGGGCGCACCGCCACCGGGCTGCTGCGCTACCACTACTGGATGGCCGACACGTCACCGGGTCGTCTGGCGCGGCTGCTGGCCCTGCGGGACTCGATGATGGCCGCCAACCTGCTCGCCATCGCCGAGCGGGGCCCGGCGCTGGTGAACGCGCACAACGGTCACCTCCAGCGCGACAAGAGCAGGATGCGGATGGGCGGCCTGCCGCTGGAATGGTGGAGCGCCGGCGCGATCGTCAGCGCCCACCTGGGCGAGGGGTACGCCTTCCTCGCCACAGCCCTCGGCACGATCCCCCACCAGGGTGTGGACGCCCCGCCTCCGGACACCATCGAGGGACTGCTGTACGCGCTCCCGCAGGAGCGTTGCATCGTCGACGCCCGTCGCCTGGCCACCACCCTCGCCGACGTGCCGCCCGCCGCCCGGGTGTCCCCCTGGTTCGGTTACTCCCCGCTCGATCCGACCCACGTGGCCAGCACCGACGGGATCGTGTTCGTCAGGGACGCCCGACGGAGCGCTACCGTTCCGGCCGGGACGGCTTAGCTCAGGTCGAGCGACTCCACCGCACCATGGCCGCTGGAGCGGGCCCGCTGCCCGAGAGGTCGACTCGCCGCTTGGCGCTGAGCGGCGCCGTCCCGGGGACGCCGCTCAGCAGCCGCCGCTCAGTGGAAGGAGCTGTAGAAGTCGTTGAGCACGTTGTGCACGTTGTCCCGGTCGTAGTTCTCGATCCCGAGGATGAGGGCCAGCAGTTGCGTGGTGTCCTTGGGAATCTGGCACTTCGCCTCGGCGACGAGTTCGTCGAGCATCCAGTGCAGGAGTTGGGCCATGGGCGCCTGGGCAGCCAGGTCGGAGTTGATGGTGAACCGGATGGTGCCGTCCACGTTGACCACCGTCGAGTGGTTCAGCACCTTCGGCTCGGTTCGCACCACCAGCCGCTCCTCCGCCCGCATCAGCGCCAGCATCGCGCCGTGCAGTGCCTCCATGTAGGCCTTGACCAGCGGCGCGTACGCCCGGTCCTGCGGCAGGTCGGTGAGCACGAGGGCGACCGGCTTGGGCAGGTCGACCCTGGTGAAGTCGAGGCAGGTGAAGTCGTAGCTGCGCACCCACGCACGGGTGATACGGGACGCGAGCACGGTGTGCAGCGAGTCCATCCGGGGCGCGGCGCGTCCCCGCATGGCGGCCACCTCGACGTCGGTGGGAAAGGGGCCCCTCTGACCCAGCACCTCGTAGACGGTCTGCTCGAAGTTGGCGGCGTTGTGCAGGGCGATCTGGCCCTGCAGGTAGTAGGCGGCGTTGCGGTGGCGGTAGACGATGTCGACCGTGGGGTTGTCCACCAGAACGTGCGTCCCCTCGTGGAGGAGCGTGGCGGCGAGCTCCCCCAGGGGCATCGTCCCGTCGAGCGCGGAGCGGCCCACGTTGATGATCGCGGTGTCCCCCTGACCGCTGGCGAGCGCGCCCATTCCGTCGGGCAACGACGGGTTGTACACGAATCCCGACCGTCGGCCGTCGGTGCGCTTGAGCAGTTCCTGCAGTGCCGTGACCGTCTGCGCGAAACGCGCCTTGGCCACCGAGGACGTGGACCCGAACAGACGCGCGAACGCGGTGTTGACCGCGGTGTGCGTGGGATTCCTGGCGTCGTTCATGACGTCGACGATCTTGCTCTTCAGTTCGTCCACGGCGGCGCTGAGACAGGCGTTGCCGGCAGCGGAGGGCACGACCCCGTCGAGGGAGTCCTGCACCTCCTTGAACAGGGCGGCCGCCTGCTGCACCGTCGCGCCGCGTACCGAGATCTGCTCCATCCAGGTCCCGCTGGCCAGGGCGGCAACCCTGTCGAGCCGGGCGGTCAACTGGTCGCGGCGCCGCCCTGCCGGCAGCGCACCGGCCTCGCGACGCAGCCGCTGCAGCTCGCAGGCCATCAGCACCCGGTAGGTCTGGAACACCTCGCGCCGGCCGAGATCGAGTGCCTTCCTGGTCGCTTCGTCGGGAAACGGGAACATGTGGAAGCTCCTTCGCTCTGCCGGCCCGGCCTGGTCAGCCGAACGCTGGCAGAGAGGTAGCACCCGAACGGCCGCGGCAGTCAGTAGCACGTCGACCATCGGACAGTGGGTGCGCCCATCGTCCGGAGCCGTCGGCCGGATGGTCGGCCACCAGGCGATGGTCGGGCCGATGAGCGCGGGCCGGCGTCAGGCCGGCCGCCGGACCCCGACGTCCGCCGTACGGCCCACAGCCGGGCGCTGCGCGGCTTTCGCCGGCTTGACGCGAACTCCCGCCATCTGACATCACCCGTCGACGACAGCTGTATCTACTCGCATCGATCGCGCTCCGTAAGGACGTCCACCCGCCCACGCCACCACCTCGGGGCGAACGGCGATCCCCCATCATCGGGAGGAAATGTGTCTACCAGTCTCGCGGGAAGAGCGCGCCGTTCGACGCTCGCCCTGCTCACCGGCGCGGCGCTGGCGACGCTGTTGTCCGTCACCGCAGCCGGCGCCGCACCGCTGGCCGGCCCTGCGGAAAGCCGCGGCGGCACCACCACCGCCGCCGTCGACGTGTACATGCAGGACACCCCCGCCGACCTCGGGCTCCAGCCCCACGCGCTCAACCCGCTCTGGCAGAGCCCGGACATCAAGGTCTGCCACACCGCCGTCGAGTGCCCGACCAGCCAGAACCCGATCGTCGGGCAGCGGAACTACATCTTCATCAAGCTGCGCAACCCCGGCCCGTACGGCAACAGTGTCATGGAGGAGGGCACGATCTGGGTCTACCGGACCACGCCCGGCGGCGGCGCGGCCTGGCCGGGCGCGTGGACGCAGATCGGGGCGATGGCCGTGCCGGTCTACCCGGGCGTCACCTCGGTGACGATCCCGTGGGACAACGTGCCCGGCCCGGGTCACTTCTGCCTGCTCGCCCGCTGGATCTCCCCGAACGACCCGATGACCTTCGAGGGACCGGACATCGGCGTCAACACCCGCAACAACAACAACATCGCCTGGCGTAACGTCGACTCGGTGGCGCTGACCGCCGGCGGCCAGGGGCAGACCCGGCCGTTCGCCATCGGCAACACCCTGACCCGGGCGGCCCGCAGCAGCGTGGTGTTCAGCCAGACCGGGACCCCCTTCCAGGCCGCCGGTGGCCGCCTCGTCGCCGACCTCGGACCGACCCTGTTCGAGCGCTGGGTCAAGGGCGGCAAGGCCGGCAAGGGTGTACGTGAGGTGGGCCGCAACCAGGTCGAGATCGTCGACATCGGCCAGGCCAGCCTGGACAACCTGGAGCTCGGTCCCGGTGAGCGGATCGCCTTCTCGCTGAACTTCGCGGCAGCCGTGCCGACCCGGGAGAAGATGGCCGTCAACGTGACCCAGGTCGGCCCGGACACCACCGGCGCCGCGCGGGCCGACCTCGGCGGCGTGCGGTACGACATCACGGTGGACCCGCAGACCAGGTAGCACTCCTGCAGGGGTGTGGACGGGGGTCGCGGACGGAGCCCCGCGACCTCCGTCTCCACCTGTCCGGCCGGCGCCACCGGCGGACCTCCGGCGCCGGGTAATGTCCCGTTCAGCGCAGGCTGACCCAGGCGGTCGCCACCGCGTACCCGGCGGTGTGGGCGCGGAGCTGGACCGGGCCGGCGGGCGGTGCCCCCATCGAGAAGAAGCCCACCGCGTCCACCGGCACCTCCTCGTACTGGCCGGCGGAGGTCCGGGCGGTGACGCGCCCGCCCCGGGCCGGTGAGAGCTGCCCGACGACGCCGGTCGGGGTCACCTCGATCTCGACCACGACCGCACCCGTGCGGAACGTCAGCGTGCGGGCCGAGCCGGTGGACCGGGTGAGCCCGGCCGGCTGCGGGTCGCAGGCCGAGTCGAAGGTCAGCTCCGCGAGGGCCAGTTCGGCGTCGACGCTCCGCCAACTGAACGCGGCCCGGGCGGCGGCCAGGAACTCCTCCGGCACCGGGTCGGAGTCCCGCACGGCGGCCCTCAACTCGGCCAGCAGGGCGTCGTCAGTGGCTGGCGGCCACGGCTCCATCCCGGTCACCTCCGCTCCCGTCGTCGCCCGCGCACGCCCTGACGAAAGGGGCGAGCGCCGGACAGTTCCGCAGCTTGTGCAGGCACCGGGCCTGGGTCGGACCGACGCTGCCTACCGGCATGCCCAGCCGCGTACCGATCTCGCGGTAGCTGACCGGCGGATCGGCCATCAGCAGGGTGAGCAGGTCCCGGCAGCGCGGCGGCAACTGCGCGAACGCCTCCCGCAGCGCCTGCTGCCGCTCGGCGCGCAGCAGGTCCTCGTCCGGGGTGACCGGATCCACCAGCAGGGAGGCGCCGACGTGCCCGTCGACGGAGTCGTCGTACGGGTCGAACGGCTGGGTCCGCCGGCCGAGGCGCAGCAGCCGGAAGCACTCGCGTCGGGCGGTGGTGATCAGCCAGGCGGGCAGCGCGTTCGACTCCCGCAGCCGTCCCAGGTGCTCCACCGCACGCAGCCAGACGGTCTGGTTCACGTCCGCCGCGTCGACCTGGTCGAGTCCGTAGGACCGGATCACCGAGAGCACCAGTGGGGTGTAGCGGTGGACCAGCTCGCCCCACGCGAGTTCGTCACCGGAACAGGCGGCGGCGACCAGCCCGGCTGTGCCGGGCTCGCTCACCGGGACACCACCCCGCGCGCCGATGCCGGCCTCACGCGACGAGTACGCCGTAGTCGGGATGCCAGCGAGGACCGGCGATCAGCGCGGCGCGGGCCGCCTCGGCACCGAGCCCGGCGCTGGTCATCAGCGCGGCCAGCCGGCCGGCGACGTGGCCGGTGGCGAACGAGGTGCCCGCCCAGGCGGCGAAGCCGTCGAAGTACCGGGTCGGCTGGCCCGGCAACTCCAGCCGGCCCCTGACGTAGGTGCTGCTCCGCTCCCCCACGGCACAGGCGTCCACCCAGGACCCGTGGTTGCTGTACGGCGCCGGGCTCGGGCCGGTGGGCCCGGCGGTCACCGCGCCCACCGCCAGGACGCGGTCCAGGGCGGCCGGCCAGGCCCGCCGGCTGGTGCCGGCGTTGCCCGCCGACGCCGCCACGGCCCTGCCGGGCAGCCCGGCCAGCGCGTTGACCAGTGGCAGCGGAGGTTGGTCGTCCTGGGTGAAGTAGCCCAGGGAGAGGTTGACGACCGACACCTGCGGACCGAGCCGGCCGAGGGCGGCGACCAGCATCTCCTCGTCGCCGACGCCGGTGGCGTTCAGCGCGGCCTCGGGATCGAGACGTACGCCCGGCGCCGCCTGCCGGACCACGCCGGCGACGAAGGTGCCGTGACCGCCCTGCAGCGCCAACACGTCGGCGCCGACGTAGACCGTGTCCTCGTCGTCGACCTCGGGAAGATAGCTGCCGCCCAGCCACTGCGGATGCTCGGCACCGGCCTGCCGCCAGATGCCGGTGTCACAGATTCCCACCGTCACTCCCGCGCCCTCACCCGCGCGCGCGGGATCCGGCGCCGGCAGAGCACCCGCGACCCGGGGCGGGCCGCCCGGGTTGCCCATGATGTTGCCGAAGCCGAGCAGTGCGTGGTGCGGCTGGACCAGGGGAGCCTGCTGCTCGGGCCACTGCTGCGGGTCGCGGAGCTTGGTCACCACCGACGGGACGTCGGTCTCGGCGGCGAAGCGGAGCCGGGCGACCCCGCCGAAGCCGAGGCCCTCGGTGACCGAGTGGCCGTAGCTGCGCAGCCGAGTCATCACCCGCTGCACGTCGGGACGGGCCACCAGGAGTTGCCGCGGCCGGTAGAGGAACTCCCGGCCGGCGACGGCGTACCGGCGCAGGTCGGGGTCGGTGGCCAGGGCCTCCAGGAAGAGGCGCTGGTAGGTCGCGTCGGGCGACTCGCTGGCAACGGCAGGGGTCCCTCCCCCGACGAGACCGAGCGGCGCCGCCGCGGCGGCCAGGGTGGACCAGGTCATGACCTGCCGGCGGGACAACCCGGCCGGCGGACGCGACGCGAAGGAGTCGTCAGGCGGCACCGGTCCTCCAGGCGGTCGAAGATGCATGGGCGGCGACGGGCCGGGGGCAGCTACGGAGGCGCTCTCCGAGGCACCGGACGATTATTTCAAAGGATAGTCGAGTGTCAATTGATCGTCGGTCAGGCGACTGATGTCCGATACACCCTCGACGCGATTGACCGGGGAGCGCGACTGCGGGATTCTGCTGGGCATGGCCGACAGCGCCATTTCCGGTGCCGTCACGGCCCAGAGCGCGCTCGACGCCGTGCAACGCTACCCCCGCGAGGCGATCGCGATCGGTCGGCAGGTCCTCATCGCCGGCCGCCCCGACGCCGACGAGCGGTCCACCGCCGAACGCGCCGTCGGGCTGGCCCTGCGGGAACTCAACGACCTGCCGGGTGCCCTGCGGCACCTGCGCCGGGCGGTGCGGGTCGCCGACTCGCCCCGGGTGCGGGCGCTGGCCCGGATGAGCCTCGGGTACGTCCTGGCCAACGCCGGGCGCACCGGCCCGGCACTGCGCGCCGTGACCCTGGCCCTCCCCCGGCTGACCGGCGCCGACGCCGGCCGGGCCCGCATGCAGCGGGGCGTCGTGCTGCACTACCGGGGGCGGTTCGACGAGGCGGTCCGGGACTACGGCATCGCGGTGGAGATCGCCCAGCGCGAGGGCGACCTGCTGCTGGAGGCGCGGGCGCGCAACAACCGTGGGCTGCTCAACGCCCACCGGGGCACCAGTCGGGACGCCGACGACGACCTCGTCCGCTCCGCGGCGATCTTCAGTCAGCTCGGACTCGACCTGGCCGCCGCCGACGCCCGCTGGAACATGGGCATCGCCGCCGGCCAGCGCGGCGACGTCGCGGGCGCCCTGCGCAGCTTCGCCACCGTCGACGACGAGTACCGCCGGCTGTCGGTGCCCCGGCCGGCGCTGCTGCTGGACCGGTTCGAACTGCTGCTCTCGGTGCCGCTGATCGACGAGGCCGTCGAGGTGGCCACCTCCGCCGTGAGGGAGCTGCGGCGGCGGGGCATGGCCTCGGATCTCGCCGAGGCGCTGCTGGCCCGGGCCCGGGCGGCGCTGCTCGCTGGCGACCTGGCGACCGCCGCGGAGGCCGCCGCCTCGGCCCGGGTCCGCTTCCGCCGCCAGGGCCGCCGCACCTGGGCCGCCTTCGCCCGGCACGTCGAGCTGCGCGCCGACGTCGCCCGGGGCACCCGGTCGGCCGGCCTGCTCACCGCCATGGTGCGGACCGCGGAGCAGCTCGACGCCACCGGCTGGCCCTCGCCGGCCCTGACCACCCGGATCGAGGCCGCCCGACTGGCCGAGGCGCTGGGCCGGCCCGCCCGGGCGGCCGGGCTGCTGGCGGTGGCGGCCCGCGCGCACCGCCGGGGCACCGCGCCCCACCGGGCCCAGGGCTGGTACGCGCTCGCCCTGCACCGCCGGCTCGACGGTGACCTGCGGGGCGCGGCCCGGGCCCTGCGCCGGGGACTGGCGGTGCTCGACGGCCACCGGGCCTCCCTGGGCGCCACCGAGCTACGCGCACACAGCGGGGCGTACGGGCACGAACTGGCCGCCGAGGGGCTGGACATCGCCGTCCGCACCGGCACGCCCGCCCAGGTGCTCAGCTGGGCGGAGCGCTGGCGGGCCAACGCCCTGCGGATGCGCGCGGTGCAGCCGCCGCCGGACCCCGAGCTCGCCACCGCCCTGGCCGAGCTGCGGATGGTCAGCGCCGCCCTGGAGGACGCGTTGCTCGCCGGCCACCCGGTGCACGCGCTGCGGCGCAGTCAGGGCCGACTCGAACAGCGCATCCGGGAACTGGCCCGGGGAGCCGACGGCGGAACCCGGGGAGCCGACGGCGACGCCCTGGCGACACCGCCCACGGCACGCGCCCTCGCCGCCGCGCTCGGCGACGCCGTGCTGCTGGAGCTGGTGGCGCACGGGCCACGGCTGCGGGCGGTCCTGGTCCGCGACGGCCGGACCAGCCTGCACGACCTCGGCCCGCTCGACGAGGCGCTGGCCCGGGCCCGCCTGCACCGGTTCGGGCTGCGCCGACTCGTCACCACCGGCGACTCGGCCAGCGCCCGGGCCGGCGTCGAGTTCGCCACTGCCGCGCTGGACCAGCAGCTCTTCGACCCGGTACGCCGGCTGCTCGGCGACCGACCACTGGTGATCGTCCCGATCGGCGCCCTGCACGCCGTACCCTGGTCGGGCCTGCCGACCTGCGCCGGCCGCCCGGTGACGGTGGCCCCCTCGGCGACGGTCTGGCTGCGCGCCACCGGTCGGGCCGTCCCGGCCGGCCCACCGGTGCTGGTGGCCGGGCCCCGGTTGCCTGCCGCCGAGACCGAGGTACGCCAGCTCCGCGCGGCCCTGCCCGGCTCCCGCGCCCTGACCGGCGACGGCGCCACCGCCGACGCCGTCACCGACGCGCTGAACGGGACCGGGCTGGCGCACATCGCCGCCCACGGCGCCTTCCGCGCCGACAACCCGCTCTTCTCCACCTTGGAACTGGCCGACGGGCCGTTGACCGCGTACGAGTTGGAGCGCCTGACCCGCCCACCGGGCTGCGTGGTGCTCTCCGCCTGCGACTCCGGCCTCTCCGGCGTCCGGCCGGGCGACGAGGTCATGGGCTTCACCGCCGTACTGCTGGCCCTCGGTGCCCGCAGCCTGATCGCCACCGTGTTGCCGGTCCCGGCCGATCTGACCACCGCGCTGATGCTCGACCTGCACCGCCGGATGCGCGCCGGCACCGCACCGGCGATGGCGCTCGCCGACGCCCAGCGCGCGTTCGCCACCGCCGACGGTGGCGGCGCCGCCCATGCCACCGCCGCCGCCTTCGTCTGCTTCGGCGCCGGCTGAAGGCGTACGGCGACGGCGTTCCACGCAGCAGGCGCTGACGGCCCGCGTCAGCGCGGTGCGGCGCGACCCACGGCAGCCGTCACGCCGGCACGCCCGACACGACGTCCGCGACGTTGCCCTGGTAGCAGGTGGTGGTGGAGATGCTGGGGGCGGTGACCACCGGGCCGTAGACGACGTATCGCTGGCCCGTCTGCGCGTTGCGGCACTGGATTTGGACCCGGTAGGTGCCGGTGTCGCACTGGGCGGTGCCGCGGCCGTAGTAGTGGCTGCTCCCCTGGTGGACCCACTCCGCCCAGGAGACGCAACCGGTGACGCCGACCGTCGGCAGTGGGTCCTCGACGGGGTACACGCCCTCGGCGACGTTACCGCTGTAGCAGGTGGTGGTGGCCGTGCCCGGCGCGTTCACCGCATAGCCTCCGTAGACGACGTACCCGACGCCCGTCTGCTGGTTGCGGCACTGAAGCTTGACCTTGTAGCGGCCGGTGGCGCACTGCACGTTGCCGCGACCGTAGTAGTAGCTGTTGCTGCCTTCCTGCACCCACTCCACCCACGTCGTGCAGCCGGTGGGAGCGACCTGGACGCCGGGGTCGGACTGCGCCACCGCGTGGGCCGGCGCCGGGGCGGCCTGTGCGGGCACGGCCAAGGCGGAAAGGCCGAGAACGACCGCTGCGACCAACGTGAACGAATGCCTGATCAAGTCTGTCTCCTGACCGGGGGATGGGAGTTCCTGCCGAACGGCAAGCCGGAGAGTCCCTCACCAACACATCGGGTACGCCCAATCCGCTGCCGCGCTTGCCATGCCAAGAGCATTGGGCATAATCGATCCGCTCGCAAGGCACCCGATCGAGAGGAAACGCATGAAGCGCAACGTCGTACGCCTGCTGGCGGTCGTGGCCGTCGTCGCCGCCGGATCGACGGTGGCGTCCGCGCCGGCCGCCGCCAGCGATGGCCCTGGTGACATCTGCGTGACCAACCAGGCCACCTGGCTGCGCGACCAGCCCTGGGGCAACGTCCTACGCACTTTGAGCCCCGGGCGAGGCTTCCGCGTTCACTCGATCTACGGCGGCAGCGACATTCAGACCTGGTACTACGGCCACGGGGCCGAGGCGCCGGGGCAGGACGGCTGGATCCCGGCCGCCAACTGCGACTGGTGAAGCCGAGTTTCCGACCTGCCCACCGTGGTTCAGCTGCTCCCGAGCAGCCGGAGCGTTAGGCCGGGAACCGCGCGGCCCACGTGAGGAGCGGCTAGCAGGACGGACGCCGCCTTCGGGCGCGGCGACCTGGCGGCGCACCTGCGCGACCGGCTCGCCGACGTCGCACGCGCGCCGTTCCGGTGCGACGGGGGTGCATGCGACGTCGGCGGCTCGGCGCGGGAGGCTTTCCGCGCCGAGCCGCCGACGGGTCAGCTCGCGGTGCAGGTGGGCGTTCCGGTCGGGCCGGTTCCGGTGCCCTGGAAGCCGAACTCGGTGACGGCGCCGGCGGAGAGCCGGCCGTTGTAGTCGACGTTGCGGAACGTCACGGCACCGCTGGCGCCGCTGCCCCGGGCGTTCCACGTGTTGGTGACCGTGGTGCCGCCCGGCAGGGTGACGGCGATCGCCCAGCCGTTGATCGCCGCGGCTCCGGCGGTGACGCGTACCGTCGCGACGAAGCCACCGGTCCACGAGTTCAGCGACACCGCCGCGGCGCAGTCGCCCGACGGCGGCGGCGTGGTGGGCGTCGGGGTCGTCGGGGGCGCGGTGGTCGGGGGCGGCGTGGTGGTGCCGCTGTTGAGGGCGTCGAGGGTGGCGGTGTACGCCGGCTTCTTGTTGCCGCTGCCGTCGAAGAGCAGCGGGGTGCCGCTGGCCCGCCAGGAGTCGGTGTCCCGGATCCCCCACACGGTGATGCCCGTGCAGCGGGTCACGGCGAGGCAGGCGCGCACCACCCGGCCGTAGTTGTCGGCCTGCGTCTGGCCCGAGCCCTCGATGTCCAGCTCGGTGATCTGCACGTCCACCCCGAGGTTGGCGAAGCGTTGCAGGTTGGCCTGGTAGTCGGCGGGCACCGGCGAGGCGCTGTTGAAGTGCGACTGGAAGCCGACGCAGTCGATGGGCACGCCCCGGGCCTTGAAGTCCTGCACCATGGCGTACACCGCGTTGCTCTTGGCGTTCTGCCCGTCGGTGTTGTAGTCGTTGTAGCACAGCTTCGCGGTCGGGTCGGCGGCGCGCGCGGCGCGGAACGCCACCTCGATCCAGTCGTCGCCGGTGCGTTGCAGGTTCGAGTCGCGGCGGGTTCCGCTGCCGCCGTCGGCGAACGCCTCGTTCACCACATCCCAGGAGTGGATCTTGCCGCGGTAGTAGGTCGCCACCTGGGTGACGTGGTTGACCATCGCCTGGCGCAGCGCGCTGCCGCTGAGGTTCTGCGCCCACCCCGGCTGCTGGGAGTGCCAGGCCAGGGCGTGCCCGCGCACCTGCATCCCGTTGGCCCGGGCGTGGTTGACGATCCGGTCGGCGTTGGCGAACGTGAACTGGCCCTGGGACGGCTCGGTCGCGTCCCACTTCATCTCGTTCTCCGGGGTGACCGAGGTGAACTCCCGGTTGAGGATCCCGACGTACGTGGTGTCGGAGAGCTTGTTGGCGGCCACCGCGGCGCCGAAGTAGCGCCCCTTCTCGGCGGCGGACGCCCCCAGGGTCGTCCCGGCGTTGGCACCGGACGCCACCGTCATCGTCGCGGCGGCGACGGAGAGACCGACCACGACCGACGCCAGCGCGACGCGCGGCCGCCGGCGGGCCACCGGGCGCCCGCTGGCACGGGCGAGCATGTTGTCCATGACAGAGCCTTTCGATGAGCCGAATTGTGAGGAAGGCCGCCTCGACAACCGCCCGCCACGGCGTGGGGCCGCTGGAGTGGTCGCCCGGAGACCACGCCGCCGTCAGCACTCGACACCGTGAGTTGATCGAAGCCCTTCCATCGGACCGTATCGGAACGCGTCCGGAAGCTCAACGCCTGGTTATCGGATTGTTTCGATGTCCCGGCTTCGCACCGTCCCCTCGGTCGCAGGAGCCGACCTGCCCACCGGCCAGCCAGACAGCGGCCACGGGACCGGAAGTTTCGGAACTCACGCCCCGCCGAACAGGGCATCGACCAGAGCGGCCGGTTCGATGGTGGATGGCCGGTCGCTGACCTGCCCGTCACCGAGCTCGACGATCCGCCAGACGCCGTCGGCGCGCAGAGCCAGGTCCACGGTCACGAACGGCAGCCCCAGCGCCGCCACCGAACCACTCACCGGACGCGGGTCGAACGCCTCGGGCGGCGCGTCGTGCGGGCTGTCGGGATGCGCGCCGACCAGGACGCAGACGCCGTCGACCCACCACGTGCGGACCTCGGCGCCGGTGAACCGCTCGAACCGGCGCAGGACCAGGCCGCCGACGAGGTCGTCCCCGCGCAGGTCGAGGAAGCGGCTCGCCACCCGACACGCGGCCTCGCCGTCATCGAGGTCCGGAATGAACGCCGCCTCGTGCCAGTGGTGCTTCATGGACTTGACGAAGTCGCGCAGCACCGCCGCCCCACCGCCGAGCGCACGCCTCACCCGGTCGAAGTCGGCGCGCCGCGTACCGGCCGTCCACGCCGAGCCCGGCGTCAGCTCGGCCAGGTCCGGATACCAGCCCGGCAGCTCGTGGGCGCGCCGGTACTGCTCGCCGCTCGTACGCAGGGTGACACCCCGGCGGGCCAGCGCGTCGGCGAAGGCGGCGTACCGCTCGCTGCGCAGCATCCAGCCGCGGTAGACCGCCACGCCCTCGACCGCCACCCGCGCCACCGCGCGCGGCAGGTCGCCGCCACGGCCCAACTCGTCGTGGTCGACGACGGCGACGTCGACGCCGACGTCCTGGGCGGCGCGCGCCTCCGGCGCGAAGTGGGCATCCGGGCGGCGCGGTCGCAACGGGTCCGCGGGAACGATCAACAGCACGGATGAATGCTCCCCCATGGGCGCTGACGCCGCGAGTGCCGCCGGGCCGGCGCGGGCGGGGGCCACCGCGAATCCGGCCTCCGGCCGCCCGTCGCCGGCGTCGCCGGGCGGCGCCTCACCCGTCCGGAAGAGTCGGTCCCCGTTCCTATGCTGGGCCGATGGACCTGGAGTTGAGCGGCGAGCTGTGGTTCTGGAGAGGCCCCGCGCCCTGGCACTTCGTCACCGTCCCGGAAGAGGGCTGCCAGGAGCTGGCCGCGCGGTCCGCGGGGGTGAGCTACGGCTGGGGCATGATCCCCGTCGCGGCGCGGATCGGGAAAACCGGCTGGAGCACGTCACTGTTTCCCAAGGACGGGCGATACATCGTGCCGGTGAAGGCGGCCGTGCGACGGGCCGAAGGGCTGGCGGTGGGCGACACCGTGGCGATCCGGCTGGTCGTCGACGGGTGAGCGGCCCGTCCCGCTCCCCGACCCGATCACGGACGCGACAGAACGTCGGAGGCGGCCGGTAGCGTGCCGGAGCGCGACGGGGAGGAATGACGGTGGCACTGTTACGGGCGTTCGAGGATCGCGAATACTGGCCGGAGTACGGCACGTTCCTGCTGCGCGAGGCGGACCCGTGGGGTCCCGCGCGGGTGCGGGTCGACGAGCTGCTGCGCGAGTACGCGGTGAAGACGCAGCCGTGCGGCTCGATCGCCCGCGCCGGCGACGGCTGGGTCGACGGCCGCGCGTCGGACCGCTACCACGAGGTGCGGCTCGAAAGCCACGACGCCCCTCCGCCCGGGGACGACGACTGGGCCGACGTCGTCGAGACGCCCTTCGCCACCAGCGGGACGGTCGGCCTGGCGATGGTGACCGGCGGTTCCCCCCGTGACTCGCTCCGCCTGGGGGAGCCGGGCCTGTACCGGTTGCGCTTCTGCCGGCGCCCCGCCGACGAGGGCGACAGCTACCTGCTGCGGTTCTGGCCCGAGTCCGCCAGCCCCGAGCCGCCTCGATGGATCGCGCGCAGCAGCCCGCTGCTCAGCGAGGACGACCTCGCCCAGCCGGCCCTGCGCACCCGCGGCGGCGGTCCCTCCGCAGGCTTCCGGTACGCCACCTCCGACCTGCTGTCGTTGCTGCTGTGGGCGCGCGAGGGCGCGGCGACCGTCACCGTCGACTGGCTCGCAGACCGGCTGCTCAGCACGCCGGACGCCGTCCGGGCGATCCTGCGCCACGCCGTCGACGACGGGCTGCTCGCCCCCTTCGACAGCGCCGACGGGCCGTTGGCACTGGTCGTCCAGCCGACCCCGCGCGCGGCCCGGCAATCGCCGCCGCAGCCGGTGAGACGACCGGCCGGCCTCGGGCGACCGCTCGGCACCGTCGCCGTCGCCCCGAGCGACGTCGGGGCCGGCCCGCACGCCGGCCCCGACGACACTGTCCGGCCACCCCAGGCCGGCGGTCCGACCATGGCGTGGGTGGCGACGAAGATCCGACAGCCACCGGAGCGGGGCACCCGGTCGTCGGCGCCGCCCTCCGGGCCGCCGCCCCGCGCCGGATTCGTCGGCTCCGGCGGCGAGCTGGTCGTGTGGCGCGACGACACGCCGGTGGTGCTGGCGCGCTGGCCGGGGGTCCAGGTCACGCAGGCCATGCAGAGCCGACACGGCACCGTGCTGCTCGCCAGCACCCGGACCGCGCTGGTACGCCCCGACGGCGAGTTCGTCCTGCTCGGCACGAGCATGGGCTGGCGGGCCGTCCTGGACGCGGCCGGCGACCGGCTGGCCGTCGTGGAGTTCCACGTCGGCCGACGCTCCCGGGACCGGCTGCACCTCGTCGACCTCGCCGACGGGTCCCGGCAGAGCATGCCGTGGAACGAGGCCGACAACCTCTCCGTCGTCGGGATCCACGACGGGGCCGTCTACGCCCGCGTCGACGGCGGCGCGGCCTCGGTGCGCTGGGTGCCGGGCGAGGAGCCGGAGCCGCTGCCGCACGCGCTGCGCCAGGTCGACCCGTACAGCGGGGTCGCGCTGGCCCGCGACCGGAGCCACCCGACGCTGCTCATCCGGCCCGACGGCGAGGTCGTCCCGCTGCCCGTGGATCCGGCCGCCGCGCTCGTGCCCGGCGGCCGGCAGGTGTACTCCTGGGTGTACGCGCCGCCGAGCCTGCGCCTGCACGACCCGGCGCACCCCGACCGGCCCCGGGTGCTGCCGCTGCCCGGCGGCAGCGCGACCAGCCCGGTCCCGGGCGGACCGGTCTGGGAGAGCCCGGAGCACGTGCTCGTCCCGGCCGACCACGGACGCAACGAGTTCGGTCTGCCCCTGGTGCGGCTGCATCTTCGCAGCGGCCTGGTGGAGGGCGTGGCGTTGCCGCCCGAGGCCGGGTACCGACCGGTGCTCGTGCAGCCGCTGCACCGGCCGGCCGGGCACGGCTAGCCTGCCACCATGTCGGCTCCGCGCCGGGCCGTTCACGGGATCCGTGACGGCGCAGCGGTAGCGCCAGGCCATTCACGGGATCCGTGACGGCGCAGCGGTAGCGCCGGGCCGGTTCACAGGGTAGAAACATGCCAACCCTTCTTTCACGGCGTGATACAAGTTCGCGGCGGCGAGAGAGCGCTCTCACCGGCGCGCTGTCCCCCACCGCCGCCCAATGAGGCGGGTCGACGACGACCGCGAGCCGGCACCGGCGCGCCCACCCGCGCCCGGCCGGACGGCCTCCCCACCGCGTCGCCGCGCCCTGTCCCGGCCGGCGGAGAGGACGAACGATGAGAGAGCAGTCCCCCGACACGCGACGGCGACTCCGCCGGACGCTCGCGCTCGGCCTGGTGCTCACGGCGGTCGCCAGCACGACCGGCACCGCCGCCACCGCCGGGCCGGCCCGGCACGGCACCCCGGACTTCGGGCCCAACGTGACGATCTTCGATCCCGACACGCCGGTCGCCGAGATCCAGGCGACCCTCGACGCGGCGCACGCCCGGCAGGTCGACGCCGAGATGGGCACCGCGCGGCACGCGTACCTCTTCAAGCCCGGCAGCTACGGCACGGCCGCGCAGCCCCTGCAGGTGAAGGTCGGCTACTACACCGAGGTCTCCGGCCTGGGCGCCTCCCCCACCGACGTCACCGTCAAGGGCAAGATCGAGACCTACAACCGCTGCCTCGAGGGCGGCGGGACCGGCAACTGCATCGCCCTGGTCAACTTCTGGCGCACTCTGTCCAACCTGTCGCTGTCCATCAACGCCACCGGCCAGGACGGCTGCCGCTCCTCGGCGAACTTCTGGGCGGTGTCACAGGCGGTGTCGATGCGCCGCCTCGACATCAGCGGCGGCGGGCTGTCGCTGATGGACTACTGCACCGCCGGCCCGCAGTACGCCAGCGGCGGCTTCATCGCCGACTCCCGGCTGCCCGCCACCACCAACGGCTCCCAGCAGCAGTGGCTGACCCGCAACAGCGAGGTAGAAAGCTGGTCCAACGCGGTGTGGAACCAGGTCTTCGCGGGCACCGTGGGCGCTCCCGACGACGCCGGCTTCCCCGACCCGCCGTACACCACGCTGGACACCACCCCGGTGAGCAGGGAGAAGCCGTACCTGTTCGTGGACGACCGTGGCCGCTACCACGTCCGCGTCCCCGCCGCCCGACGCGACAGCCGGGGCATCTCCTGGGGCGACGGCATGACGCCGGGCCGGACCATCGGCATCCGGGACTTCTTCATCGCCAAGCCGTCCGATCCCGTGCACGTCATCAACAGCCAGCTCGCCCGCGGCAAGCACCTGCTGCTCACCCCCGGCGTGTACGACATCGCCCGTAGCATCGAGGTCAGACGGCCCGACACGGTGGTCCTCGGCATCGGCCACGCCACGCTGACCGCCGTCGACGGCGCCGTCCCGCTCGACGTCGCCGGCGTGCCCGGCGTGGTCGTCGCCGGGGTCACCGTCGACGCCGGCCTCACCGAGTCGCCCGTGCTGCTGCGGGTGGGGCGCGCGCACGGTCGCAACGCCAGCACGCCGGGCAACCCGATCACGCTCTCCGACGTGTACTTCCGCGTCGGCGGGCCACACATCGGCAGGACGCACACCGCGCTGGAGGTCAACGCCGACCACGTCCTGATCGACCACACCTGGGTATGGCGCGGAGACCACGGCGTCGAGGGCTTCACCGAGGGCGTCAACGGCGACACCGACCGCTGGCGGACGAACACCGGTCGCTACGGCGCCGTCATCAACGGCGACCACGTGACGGCCACCGGCCTCTTCGTCGAGCACTTCCAGCGGTACAACACGGTCTGGAACGGCGAGCACGGCACGACGATCCTCTACCAGAACGAGCTGCCGTACGACCCGCCGACGCAGGCCGACTGGATGAACGGCGGGGTCGAGGGCTGGGCCGGTTACAAGGTCGGCGACCGGGTGCGGCACCACACGCTGCACGGCGGCGGGGTGTACGTGTTCAACCAGAACAACCCGTCGATCCACACCGAGAACGGCTTCGAGGTGCCCGTCACCCCGGGCGTCAGGCTGCACCACATCATGACCGTGAACCTGAGCGCCGGCACGATCGACCACGTGGTCAACGGCGTGGGTGCGGCGGCTGACACGACGCGGGTCGGCGCGCCCGTCTACGTCACGCGGTACCCGGCCCCGTAACCGCTGCGGGAAACCGAGCCGGACGGGGCGCGCACCTCGCCCCGTCCGGCCCGGTGGTCAGCCCGCGCAGTTGTTGTTGCGCGCCGGCTGGGTCAGCTTCTCCTGGGTGCCGAACTTCGCGTAGACCCGCAGGTAGCACGGCAGCTCGATGTCGCCGTAGTAGCTCTGCACCTCGTTGTCGTAGTGCGTGGTGCCGCTCTGCGCGACCTGCCAGCCACCGGCATCGCCCGACTGGATCTCCCAGTAGACGTCGCCGGAGCAGCCCTGCAGGCCCTGCGACCACGCGATGATGTTGGCCCCGTTGTAGATCTCGGACTGCACGAGCGTGCAGCTCGCCGCCTGTGCCGGGCTGGCGCCGACGAGCAGCCCCACGGTCAGCATCGCTCCGGCTCCGACCGCCGACATCACCTTGCGCATGCTCGATCTCCTCCACGATGGACGGCAGGTGGTCCACAGGAGGGTAGCCCGTCGCGGCGATTACCTCCATGACCGCGATTGATATCGGCGAAAAGTTTTACCGGGCTCCGCCCGCCCGACGCCGCCGACGCACGCCACCCTGGGCGGCCTGCTCCACGGCTTACGCTTAACAAAGTTAACTGATAGCCTCCCGCCATCGACGAGGAGGAATGCCATGCGACTTCGACGTACGATGCCCGCGCTGCTGGCCGGCGCGGCGCTGACCGCCGCCCTGGCCGTGCCCGCCATGGACGGCCGCGCCGCCGCGAAGACCGGCGTCCCCGACGTCGCCGTCGCGGCCTGCGCCGCGCCGGCCTGGGCCGAAGGCACCACCTACCCCGCCGGCA